>JBDTIO010000350.1:0-9020 GCA_039936375.1 Caldimonas sp.
ACCGATATCAAGCGCGTGACGGCCGTTTTAGAGGCAGCGCAGCGCGAAGGCATTGCGTTGCTCGTGCACGGCGAGGTCACCGATCCGGATGTCGACGTATTCGATCGCGAAGCGGTCTTCATCGACCGCCATCTGATTCCGCTGCGTCGTAATTTCCCGGCCCTGAGGATCGTCCTCGAGCACATCACGACGAAAGAGGGCGCCCAGTACGTCGCCGAAGCCGGCCCAAAGACGGCGGCCACGATCACGGCCCACCACCTGCTCTACAACCGCAATGCGCTCTTCATGGGCGGATTGCGTCCGCACTGGTACTGCTTGCCGATCCTGAAGCGCGAGGAACATCGACGCGCACTCCTGACCGCAGCCACCTCCGCGAGCGGTCGGTTTTTTCTGGGCACCGACAGCGCGCCCCATGCCGCTTCGTTGAAGGAACATGCGAGCGGTTGCGCAGGCTGCTACACGGCCTTCAGTGCACTCGAGTTCTATGCCGAAGCGTTCGACCGGGTCGGTGCCCTCGACAGGCTGGAAGCCTTTGCCAGTCTGAATGGCGCCGCCTTTCACGGCTTGCCTCGCAATGCCGGCGCGGTCACGCTCGAGCGCCGCCCCTGGACTCTTCCCGATGTGTTGCCGTTTGGCGGCGCCGAGCTGAGGCCACTGGCCGGCGGAGAAACGCTCGCTTGGTCGCTTGCGGTGGACGCAGCCGTGCTCGGCGCCTGAGCCGGGCAAAAAAAGGCGATCTCGAAAGATCGCCTTTTCGGATCGCAGGCGCCGCAGCGCCGCGATTCTTACTTTTTCGGCGCGTCGCCCACCGCTGCTGCGGTGTCACCCGGCTTTTGCGTCGTCCCGGCCTTGACTTCGGCCTTCGTCTGGGCCTTGCGGTCGGCACGGTTCGTCGTCGTCATCTTGGCGCGGGTCGCGTCGTCGGTCTTCATGTCGCCAGCGTCGCCCGCGGGCTTGAGCGTGCCGGCCTTGCGTGCCATCCTCGTGCTCGACTTGCGCGCCGCGCGCGTCGTGTCGGACGTCTTGGGGGGGGCCGCAACCATGGCGCCGGGGCCCTCGCCGGCCGGAGCCAGCGAGCCGGTCCTGGCTTGCGCCTTCACTTCGGCACGCGTCGGTGACGACGCTTGCGCGAAAGCGCCTTGCGAAAACACGGCGACGGCCGCGACGATGGCGCTCAGAGCGAGTTTGGTCTTCATCGATATCTCCTGATTCGTTTGCAAAGAAGGGGAAGGGGTATCACGCAAGTCTCGGCTCTCGGTTCGTCATTCCCTGACGGGCTGGACGCTCCGGTGCGACATGCACGACGAGCGAGACTTCAACATGACAACGCGACAACACCGGATCGGTTGACGCGCTGACAAGCGGCGCTCATGCCCCGCAACCCGCCATTTTACCCAATACGCGGGTCGTTGCTGCAGATCGCCGCCGGGGAGGCGGCGCGATGTCGCGCCATTGAAACGCTAGCCGATAATCGTCGTGTGAAGCGAGCCAGGTCGCCGCCGGTGCTGCCCTCGGGCGGCACGGGAGGAAGGTCCGGACTGCACAGGGCAGCGTAGCAGCTAACGGCTGTCCACCGCGAGGTGAGGATCAGAGCAACAGAGACGAGTCGGTGCGGCCGCCGCAAGGCGGGTGCACCGGGTGAAACGGGCAATCTCTACGCGCAGCAATACCAAATAGGCCGGCGTCGGTCGGGGCTTCGGCTCCGGCCTGGAAGTGTGGCTCCGCACGAGCCGGCGGGTAGGTAGCACCGAGCCGGGCAGCGATGCCCGGCCCAGAGGAATGGCGGCCACGGCGGGGGCGTCGCAAGACGCCGCTGCTGCACAGAATCCGGCCTATCGGTTCGCTTCACTCTTTCGCATAGTCATGAGCCTGGGCGTCGTCGATCGACCGCTGACTACACTTATCGGCTTTGCCGTTCGATGAATCCCGACGCGAGAACCTTGTGGCAGGCGCCCAGCTGGGGGCTGGCCATGCTGCTGGCCTGCCTGGGCATGCTCGGGCCGTTCTCCATCGATACCTACCTGCCGGCGTTCACCGGCATCGCCGGGGCGATCGGTGCCTCGCCGGTCGAGATGCAGCAGACGCTCTCGGCGTATCTGTTCGGCTTCGCGGTCATGAACCTGTTCCACGGCGCCCTGTCCGACAGCTTCGGGCGCCGGCCGATCGTGCTCGGCGGCCTCGTCGTCTTCGCTCTGGCGTCGGTCGGCTGCGCGCTGTCGCAGCACGTCGGCGCGCTGGTCTTCTTTCGCGCCGTGCAGGGCATGTCGGCGGGCGCCGGCATCGTCATCTCGCGAGCCGTGATACGCGACATGTTCCCGCCGGCCGACGCCCAGAGGGTGATGTCGCAGGTGACGATCTACTTCGGCGTCGCTCCGGCGATCGCGCCGATTGTCGGTGGCTATCTTTTCATTCACGCCGGCTGGCACGCGATCTTCTGGTTCCTTACCGGAATCGCGCTGCTGCTGTTGTTCGGAATCTGGAAGCTGCTGCCGGAGACCCTTCACCAGACGCACCGGCAGCCGTTCAATGCCCGCCATCTCCTGCGCGGCTATTGGGCGCTGGGCAGCAACCCGCGCTTTCTGACGCTGGCGCTGGCCAGCGGCATTCCGTTCAACGGCATGTTTCTGTACGTCCTCTCGGCGCCCGTCTTTCTCGGCGACCATCTGCATCTCGCGCCCGATGAATTCTTCTGGTTCTTCCTGCTGAGCATTGCCGGCATCATGAGTGGCGCCTTTCTCTCCGGGCGAATGGCGGGGCGGATCAAGCCGTCGCGCCAGATCCGCTATGGCTTTCTCATCATGGGCAGCGTCTCGATCGTCAACCTGCTGCTCAACCTGCTGTTCGTCCCCGAGGCCTGGTGGGCCCTCTTTCCGATCGCGCTCTATTCGTTCGGCTGGGCCATGATGGTACCGGTGGTCACGCTGCTCGTGCTGGACATCGTCCCCGAACGTCGCGGCATGGCGTCGTCGTTCCAGGCCTTCATCGGCAGCTCGGCCAACGGCGCCGTCGCCGGGGTGATCGCGCCGCTCGTCATGCATTCGACCGTCGCTCTGGCCGCGACCTCGCTGGCGATGATGAGCGTCGGCGTTTTTGCCTGGCTGTGGGTGCGCCCTCGGCTCGGCCGACCGAGCTTCGCGGCGGTTCCGATCAAGCGAGAATCGACCTCATGACATCGCCACATGGAACCTGCTTCGACATCGCGCCCTATCGGCTGTCGGGCACGGTCTGCGGCGTGCTCATGAATCATCATGCGGCGCTGGCGGCGCTCGGCGATGCGGTCGACAAGTCGCCCTACAAGGCGGCGCCGAAGAGCGTCGTTCTCTACCTCAAGCCGCGCAATACGCTGGTCGCGCCCGGGCAGGCCGTTCGAGTGGATGCGAACGCCGGAGGTGCCGAAGCGGGCGCGGCGCTGGGGATCGTCATCGGTCGAACCGCCTGCGCCGTTTCCAGCGAAAACGCGCTCGCGCATGTCGCCGGCTACGTCATCGTCGGCGACTTCAGCGTTCCGCATGCGTCGTATTTCCGCCCGGCGATCCGCTTTCGCGCTCGCGATGCCTCGTGCGTCATCGGGCCGCACGTCGTCGCCGCGAGCAGCGTGCTCGATCCGGATGCGCTCGCCGTGCGTGTCTTCGTCGACGGCCGGCCCGTTCACGAGACCAGCACCGCCGGCACCGTCCGTGGTGTCGCGCGGCTGCTCGCCGATGTCAGCGATTTCATGACGCTTGTCCCCGGCGACGTGCTGTTGACCGGCGTTGCGCCCGGTGCGCCAACGGTCGGCCCGAACGCCAGCGTCGCCATCGAGATTGACCGCCTCGGCCGGCTCGAGGTCCGCACCGCGGCGCCGGAGACTGCGGCGTGAAGCGGGCTCGCGTCGCTTACTCGGGGGCGATCCATGAAGCGACGCCCGGCCCGGCAACCGGCTGGCTGCGCCTCGCCGATGGCCGCGTCGTCGCCGAAAACGCCGTGGTGTGGCTGCCGCCGTTCGAGGTCGGCACGATCATCGCGCTCGGCCTCAACTACGCCGATCACGCCAAGGAGCTGGCTTTCAATGCGCAGGAGGAGCCGCTGGCTTTCTTGAAGGGCCCGAGCTCGCTGATCGGCCATCGCGGCCAGACCCGCCGGCCTGCCGGCGTGAGCTTCATGCACTACGAGTGCGAGCTCGCGGTCGTCATCGGCCGGCCGACGAAGCAGGTGGCGCGCGCCGATGCGATGGCGCACGTGGCCGGCTACACCGTCGCCAACGACTACGCGATCCGCGACTATCTCGAGAACTGGTACCGGCCCAACCTGCGCGTCAAGAGCCGCGACGGCGGCACCGTGATCGGCCCCTGGATGGTCGACGCCGATGACATCGCAGCGCCGCCGCAGCTCGACCTGAGAACGATCGTCAACGGCAAGGTCGTGCAGCAGGGCAACACGCGCGACCTCGTCTTCGACATCCCGTACCTCATCGAGTACCTGAGCGCCTTCATGACGCTGCAGCCGGGCGACGTGATACTCACCGGCACGCCCGAGGGTGTCGTCGACGTCGGCATCGGCGACGAGGTGGTGTGCGAGATCGAAGGCATCGGCCGGCTGATCAACACGATCGTCGGCGACGAGGTCTTCGGGCGGTAGGCGCCGGGCGACACCGACAAGGACCGCGAATGCGAATCCAGCATCTGATCGATGGCCGCGCCGTCGAAGGCCGCGACTACTTCGAGACCGTCAACCCGGCGACGCAGGAAGTGCTCGCCGAAGTGGCGCGCGGCGGCGCCGAGGAAATCGCCGCCGCCGTCGCCGCCGCGAAGACGGCGTTTCCGGCCTGGGCGGGCAAGCCCGCCAGCGAGCGCGCCAAGCTGATGCGAAAGCTCGGCGAGCTGATCACCGCCAGCGTCCCCTCGATTGCCCAGACCGAGACGCGCGACACCGGTCAGGTGATCGGCCAGACGAAGAAGCAGCTCGTACCGCGTGCGGCCGACAACTTCCACTACTTCGCCGAGATGTGCGTGCGCGTCGATGGGCACAGCTACCCGACGCCGACGCATCTCAACTACACGCTGTTCCACCCGGTCGGCGTCTGCGCCCTCATCTCGCCGTGGAACGTGCCGTTCATGACGGCGACGTGGAAGATCGCGCCGTGCCTGGCGTTCGGCAATACCGCGGTCCTGAAGATGAGTGAGCTGTCGCCGATGACGGCGGCGCGGCTCGGCGAGCTGGCGCTCGAGGCCGGCATCCCGGCGGGGGTGCTCAACATCGTCCACGGTTACGGCGGCGAGGCCGGCGAAGCGCTGGTGTCGCATGCCGACGTGCGCGCCGTCTCGTTCACCGGCTCGACGCGCACCGGCAACCGCATCGTGCAGAGCGCGGGCCTCAAGAAATTCTCGATGGAGCTCGGTGGCAAGAGCCCGTTCGTTGTCTTCGCCGATGCCGATTTCGAGCGCGCGCTCGATGCCGCCGTCTTCATGATCTTCTCCAACAACGGCGAGCGCTGCACGGCCGGCTCGCGCATCCTGGTCGAGAAGTCGATCTACGCCGAGTTCGTCAAGCGTTTCGTCGAACGTGCCAAACGCATCACCGTCGGCGACCCGCTCGACGAGAAGACGATCGTCGGCCCGATGATCAGCCGCGCCCATCTCGAGAAGGTACGTGGCTACATCGCTCTCGGCAGCGAGGAAGGCGCGGCGATGCTCTGCGGCGGCCTCGAGGCGCCCGAGCTGCCTTCGCATCTGCGCGCCGGCAACTTCGTCTTGCCGACCGTCTTCGCCGACGTCGACAACCGGATGCGCATCGCCCAGGAAGAGATCTTCGGGCCGGTCGCCTGCCTGATCGAATTCGACGGCGAGGCCGACGCGATCGCCAAGGCCAACGACATCGTCTACGGCCTGTCGAGCTACGTCTGGACGAAAGACGTCGGCCGCGCCCATCGCGTTGCCGCGGCGATCGAAGCGGGCATGTGCTTCGTCAACAGCCAGAACGTGCGCGATCTGCGCCAGCCCTTCGGCGGCACCAAGGCTTCGGGCACTGGGCGCGAGGGTGGTACCTGGAGCTACGAGGTGTTCTGCGAGCCGAAGAACGTCTGCGTGTCGATCACCGATCACCCCATCCCGCACTGGGGCGCCTGAGGCGAAGGATGCGATGGACCGGTTGACTCGCCGTCGCTCGCTCGCCGCCATCGCCGCCGTTGCAACCGGCACGTTCGCGTCGCGCGTGCTGGCCGAGGCTTTCCCGTCGCGACCGCTGCACATCGTCGTACCGTTTCCGCCCAGTGGCACGACCGACTACGTCACCCGCCTGGTCGCCGCCGAGCTGGTTGCCGCCTTCGGCCAGCCCGTCATCATCGACAACAAGCCGGGCGCCGGCACGGTCGTCGGCGTCGACGCGGTCGCCAAGGCGGCGCCGGACGGCTACACGCTCGTCACGGTCGCCAACAGTTTCGCCGCCAACGAGACGCTGGTGAAGAAGCTGCCCTACGACGGCCACAAGGATCTGCGGCCGGTCGCCTTGATGGGCAAATCGGACCACGTGCTGGCGACGTTTCCCGGCTCCGGCTTCACGACGCTCGCCGAGCTCGCGGCGTTCGCGCGCAAGAACCCGGGCAAGCTCAGCTTCGCATCGTTCGGCAACGGCACCTCGGCCCATCTCTCTGGCGAGATGCTGCGCCTGCAGCTCGGCCTCGACATGGTCCATGTGCCCTACAAAGGCCAGGCCCCGGCGTTGACCGATCTTCTTGGCGGCCAGGTGTCGATGATGTTCGGCAACTGGCCCGAATTCCGGCCGCAGATCCAGGCCGGCAAGCTCGTCGCGATCGGCATGGCCACCCTGCGGCGCACCGCGTACGCGCCCGGCGTGCCGACGCTGGCGGAACAGGGCGCGCCGATCGAATCGAATTCCTGGAACGGCTTGCTCGCGCCCGCGGCCACGCCGCCCGACATCGTTGCCGGGCTCAACGCCGAAGTGGTCAAGGCACTACGCGCCCCTGTGATCGTCGCGGCCTTCGAGAAAGGCGAGCTGACCTCGCTGGCGTCGACGCCGGCGCAGTTCGCCGCCTTCCTCGGCGAAGAAGAGACGCGCTACGCGAAGGTCGTGCGCGAAGCGCACATCCGGCTCGACGCCTGAGCCTGGGCGAGATCGAGAAGATGAGTCTCTACAGCGCCCAGAAATTCCTGTATCAGCTCAACCGTGACGCGCAGGTGCAGCGTCGTTTCCAGAGCGACCGCGCGGCCGTGCTCGACGACTACGAGCTGAGTGCAGAAGAGCGCGACGCCTTCATGGCGGGCGACATCGGAAAGCTCTATGTGCTCGGCTCGAACGGCCAGTTGCTGATGCACTTCGCCGCCTTGCTCGGCATGCCGTGGGCCGATTACATCGAGGCCATGCGCGAAGGCGTGCGCCGGCACGGTCCTGTGCGCGCCGGCATCTACGCGATGACAACTTCGACCGACGAGAAGGTCGCAGGCGTATGAGCCTGGTCTTCGCCGGCGTCTGCAGCCACGCGCCGGGCATCACCGGCCGCGCGCAGCTCGCGGAGCCGACGATCCGCGATCCCTTTCACGCTGCCTTCCACGCGCTCGGCGACGAGCTTGCGGCGAGCCGGCCCGATGCGCTCATCGTCATCGCCGCCGAACACTTCGCAAACTTCTTCATGAACAACATGCCCGCCTACGCGATGGGCATGGCGGGCCACTACGAGGGCCCGATCGAAGATCCGGGCTGGCTCGGTATCGAGCGAACGCGCGTGCCGGGCAATGCGGCTCTGTCGCAAAGACTGGTGCGCAGCGTCATGCAAGACATCGATCTCGCTTACGCCGAGGAGTGGAAATTCGATCACGGCATCATGGTGCCGCTTCATTTCCTCACGCCAAAATTCGATCTGCCGGTGATTCCCGTCAACATCAATTGCCAGGGTCCGCCGCTGACGCCGCTCAAGCGCGCCTGGGCGTTCGGCGAAGCGTTGCGTCGCGCCTGCGACGAGGCGCCCGAACGGATCGCGCTGGTCGGCACCGGCGGCATCTCGCACTGGCCGGCGACGCCCGACTCGGGCAAGATCAACGAGCCGTGGGACCGCGATTTTCTCGATCGCTGGTCGCGCAACGACCGCGAGGCGATGTTGGACTACAGCGACGAGGCGACGTACCGGGACGCCGGGCAGGGTGGCTTCGAGATCCGCACCTTCATCGCCACCGCAGCGGCGGCACGGGGCTGCGGCAGGATCCGCTTCTATGCGCCGATTCCGATCTTCTCGGTCGGCTGCACGGTGGCGTCGATGGAAGTGAATTGATCAAGGAGCCGACATGCCGCACGTGACGATCCAGTACACCGCCAACCTCGATCCGCAAGCGAACATGAGCGTGCTCTGCGCTTCGCTTGCCGAGGTGATCTGCGCCCAGCGCGACGGCGACGGCAGCCGAGTCTTTCCGATCGGCGGCACGCGGGTGCTCGCGTATCCGGCGGCGGCCCACGCCGTGGCCGACGGCGCCGCCGATCGCGCCTTCGTCTACCTCAACGTGCGAATCGCGCCGGGGCGCGCGGCCAATCTCGTCGCCGCGACCGGGGAAGCGCTGATGGTGACGGTGCGCACGCATTTCGCGGCCTTGTTCGCGAGCCGGCCGCTCGGCATCACGCTGCAGATCGACGAAGGCGCGCCCACGTTCGATGCCAAGCACAGCAATCTTCATCCGCTGTTCGCGGGAAAGTAGGGCGCAAACATGCTGTCCAAAGAGACGATCGGCCAACTCGCGGCGGAGCTTCACGACGCCCAGAAGCGGCGCATCCAGGTGCGCCATTTCTCGATGCGTCACCCCGGCATGACGATCGAGGATGGCTACGCGATTCAGCGTGCCTGGGTCGCGCTGAAGCTGGCCGAGGGCCGCGTCGTCAAGGGTCGCAAGATCGGCCTGACCTCGCGCGCGATGCAACTGTCGTCGCAGATCACCGAGCCCGACTACGCGCCCTTGCTCGACGACATGTTTTTCTCCGCCGGCGGTGACATTCCGATCGATCGCTTCATCGCGCCGCGCGTCGAAGTCGAGCTCGCCTTC
>JBDTIO010000351.1:0-2627 GCA_039936375.1 Caldimonas sp.
CGACCCACGGCGTCAACTGCACCGGCTCGTGCTCGTGGAAGATCTACGTCAAGGGCGGCATCGTCACCTGGGAGACGCAGCAGACCGACTACCCGCGCACCCGCTGGGACATGCCCAACCACGAGCCACGCGGCTGCTCGCGCGGCGCGAGCTACAGCTGGTATCTGTACAGCGCCAACCGCGTCAAGTACCCGATGGTGCGCGGGCGCCTGCTGCGGCGCTGGCGCGAAGCGCGTGCGGCGCACGGGCCGGTGGAGGCCTGGGCCGCGATCGTCGGCGACGACGCCGCACGGCGCGACTACCAGAGCGTGCGCGGGCTCGGCGGCTTCGTGCGCTCGAACTGGGACGAGGTCAACGAGATCGTCGCCGCGGCCAACGTCCACACCATCAAGAAACACGGCGCCGACCGCGTCGTCGGCTTCTCGCCGATCCCGGCGATGTCGATGATCAGCTACGCGTCCGGTTCACGTTATCTGTCGCTGATCGGCGGCGTCAACCTGAGCTTCTACGACTGGTATTGCGACCTGCCGCCGTCGAGCCCGCAGGTCTGGGGCGAGCAGACCGACGTGCCGGAATCGGCCGACTGGTTCAACTCGAGCTACATCATCGCCTGGGGCTCGAACGTGCCGCAGACGCGCACCCCCGACGCGCACTTCTTCACCGAAGTTCGCTACAAGGGCACCAAGACCGTCGCGATCACGCCCGACTATTCCGAGGTCGCCAAGCTCTCCGACCTGTGGCTGCACCCGAAGCAGGGCACCGACGCCGCGGTCGCGATGGCGATGGGCCATGTGATCCTGAAGGACTTCTATTTCGGCGGCAACGGCCGGCCGCGCTCGGCCTATTTCGACGACTACGCGCGCCGCTATACGGACCTGCCGATGCTCGTGCTGCTGAAGGAGCACCCGCTGGCGAACGGCGAGACCGTGATGGTTCCCGACCGTTATGTACGCGCGTCCGACTTCGCCGACCAATTGGCGCAGGCCAACAACCCCGAATGGAAGACGGTCGCGTTCGACGAACACGGCAAGATCGTGCTGCCGCACGGCGCGATCGGCTTCCGCTGGGGCCCGGACGGCCGCGCCGACGCGGGTCAGTGGAACCTGGAGGCCAAGGACGCACGCGGCACCGGCGACGTGAAGCTCCGGCTGTCGCCGCTCGAAGGCGCCGAGCCGGGCACCGACAGCGCAAAGGTCGGCTTCCCGTACTTCGGCGGCGTCGTGAACGAACATTTCACCGCCAACGCGCAAGGCGACGTGCTGGTGCGAACGGTGCCGGTGCAGCGCATCGCGCTCGGCGCCGAAGGGGATAAGCGCGACGTGCTGGTCGCCACGGTGTTCGACCTTCAGGCCGCGCAATATGGCGTCGCCCGCGGGCTGCCCGGCGAGCTGGCCGCGTCCGGCTTCGACGACAACACGCCGTACACACCGGCCTGGCAGGAACAGATCACCGGCGTGCCACGCGACCAGGTGATCACGGTCGCACGACAGTTCGCCGAAAACGCCGAGAAGACCGAAGGCCGCTCGATGGTGATCATCGGCGCCGGCATGAACCACTGGTACCACAGCGACATGAATTACCGCGGCGTCATCAACATGCTGATGATGTGCGGCTGCATCGGCAAGAGCGGCGGCGGCTGGTCGCACTATGTCGGCCAGGAGAAGCTGCGCCCGCAGACCGGCTGGACCGCGCTCGCGTTCGCGCTCGACTGGATCCGCCCGCCGCGGCAGATGAACGGCACCAGCTTCTTCTACGCCCACACCGACCAATGGCGCTACGAGAAGATCGGCGTCGACGAGGTGCTCTCGCCGCTGGCCGACAAGTCGCTCTACGGCGGCAGCATGATCGACTACAACGTGCGCGCCGAGCGGATGGGCTGGCTGCCGTCGGCGCCGCAGTTGCAGACGCATCCGATGCAGGTGGTGCGCGACGCCGCGGCCGCCGGCATGGATCCGAAAGACTATGTCGTCCGGTCGTTGAAAGACGGCAGCCTGCGCCTGAGCTGCGAGGACCCGGACCACCCGGACAACTGGCCGCGCAACATGTTCGTCTGGCGCTCCAACATCATCGGCTCGTCAGGCAAGGGCCACGAGTATTTCCTCAAGCACCTGCTCGGCACCAGCAACGGCGTGCAGGGCAAGGATCTGGGCGCCGAAGAGGCCAAGCCGCAGGAAGTGGTCTGGCACGACCGGGCACCGGAAGGCAAGCTCGACCTGCTGGTCACGCTCGACTTCCGCATGAGCACGACCTGCCTGTACTCCGACATCGTCTTGCCGACCGCGACCTGGTACGAGAAGAACGACCTCAACACCAGCGACATGCACCCGTTCATCCACCCGCTGTCGACCGCGGTCGACCCGGTCTGGCAATCGAAGAGCGACGGGGATATCTACAAGGGCTTCGCGAAGAAATTCAGCGAAGTCTGCGTCGGCCACCTCGGCGTCGAGCGCGAGATGGTGCTGACGCCGATGATGCACGACACGCCCGGCGAGCTCGCCCAGCCCTTCGACGTGAAGGACTGGAAGCGCGGCGAATGCGAGCTGATTCCCGGCAAGACCGCGCCGCAGATGCAGGTGATCGAACGCGACTACCCGAACGTCTACAAGCGCTTCACCGCGGTCGGGCCG
>JBDTIO010000352.1:0-7347 GCA_039936375.1 Caldimonas sp.
ACGCGTCGCCGCGCCCATTTCGCGGCGTTGTCCATGACGTTGCCGAGCATCTCGAAGGCGTCGCCTTCGTCCATCCGCCACGACAGCGCCGGCGGGCAGTCGAGGGCGAAGACGAGGCCCTTGTCGACGTACACCTTGGCGAGTGAATTGCTGATCCGGCTCAGGACCGGTGCCAGCGCCAGGTAGGTCGCGAAGCGCGACGAGCCGCTGGCCGCGGCCCGGCCGAGCTGGTGCTGGACGATGTCATCCATGCGCGCGACCTCCTGGGTCACGACGGCGGCCAGCTGCGCAGGCTCGCCGAGCGCGGTGCGCAAGACCGTCAGCGGCGTCTTGAGACTGTGGGCCAGGAAGCTGAGCGCTTCCCGGTAGCGCGTCTGGCGCAGGCGCTCCTGCTTGATCAAGGTGTTGAGGTTGCTCGTCAGCGCCGTGATCTCAGGCGGGTAACGCCCCTCGACCTCGCCCTGCTCGCCGTGCTCGATGCGGCGGATCTCCTGCGCGACGCGACGCAACGGCGCCAGACCCCACTCGAGCAGGAGCGTCTGCGACAGCAGCAGCAGCGCCGCGGCGCCACCCAGCCACGTCCACAAGGTGCGCTCGAAGACGTCGATCTCGCGGTCGAGCTGGGCCATGTCCTCCACGACGGAGAGCACCAGCGGCGTTGCCTGCGCCCGCACCGCCCAATTGACGCCGTAGCCGATCGCAAGGTAGTCGCGACCCCGGGCGCTTAGCGTTTCCGAGCGCCATTGACCGACGGCGACATCGCGTAGGAAGGGCGGGCTGAGGCCAACCGTCGAAGGCGAACGCCACTCCTCTTTGCGCGCAACGTTGACGATGTTCGCGTACAGACCGGAGCTGGGCAGCGACAGACGCGGCTCGGGGAACGACGGGGGCATGACCAGCGTGCCGCTCGCGTCGAGCTCGGCGCCGGCAAGGAGCAGATAGACCGTGCTCTGCAGTTGCGCCAGGCGGGCCGTGCGCACGCTTTCCGCGTGAGCGCGCTGCACCGCCCATCCTGCGGCGGCCACAAAGGCAACCAGCATCAAAGTGGCGCCGAGCATCAAGCGAGCGCGGATCGAGTCGGACCACCTCATCCGAGAGTGAACCGATAGCCCCGTCCGCGCAAGGTCTCGATGGGCGCAAGGGTACCGTCGGGGTCGAGCTTGCGGCGCAGCCGGCCGATCAGCACCTCGAGCACATTGCTGTCCCGGTCCTGGTCGTGCGGATACAGGTAGTCCGAGAGCTCCTGCCTGCTCACGATTCGCGCACGCTCGCGCACAAGGTATTCGAGCATTCGGTATTCGAACGCCGTGAGCTCGGTCGGCTCGCCACGCAGCTGCACGCTCTGGGCAGAGAAGTCGATGGCGACCGGGCCCAGGGTGAGCACATCCGAGGTGGCCTTCAGCGAGCGCCGCAGCAAGGCCTTGATCCGCGCGCCGAGCTCGGGATACTCGAAGGGCTTGACCAAGTAGTCGTCGGCGCCGGTTTCGAGTCCCGCGACCTTGTCCTGCCAGCTACCGCGCGCCGTAAGGATCAGGATCGGGATCGTCCGGCCTTCCGCGCGCAGACTCTTCACGACGTTCAAGCCGCCGAGCTTGGGCAGGCCAAGATCGACGATGGCGAGATCGACCAGATACTCGCGGGCCTGGAACAGTCCGTCCTCGCCGTCGGCGGCTTGGTCGACTCGGTAGCCGTCGGCTTCGAGCTGACGCGCCAGCCCGAGCCGCAGCGCTGCATCGTCTTCGACCAGCAGCAGGCGCACGCCGAGGGCTGCCGTTTCAGCCTACGACGCGTCCGCTGGCCGCGTCGATCAGGAGCACCCGGACGTCGCCTTGCGTCGTGAGAACCTTCACTCGCCACACCGCGCCGGTCCTTTCGACCGACAGCACGCGCCCGCTGGCGACGCGTTGCGCCGCCGCCGCCGCCTGGTCCCGACTGACATCGGCCCAGGCCGGCGCGGCCAGGACGATCAGCAGGACACAGAGGAGTTTGACGAGTACCTTCATGGAAAAAGAGGAGGAAGCGGGCGGTCGGCTGCGCGGCGCACTATCGTCCCACAGGATCGACCGACACGCGCACCTGCACGTACGGCCCCGGGTTGTCGTGCATCAGCGTCGTGAACCGCTGGCCGCGGTAGTCGTAGGTAGCCTGATAGCCGACGACATGCGTCTGCGCGTCCTCGACGTCGCGGCGGGTCGTTACTTCGCGCGGGACACGGCTCCGCCGTGTCCCAGCGGTCCCGGTTGGCGAGGTTGGCGCCCGTGAAGGCGCAGACGACAGCGCCGAGCGCCGTGGCCGCTTCCCGACCGCGGCCACGACCGACCTGGTGCCGATCAAAGCACCCACCACACCGCCGAAGGATGGCCCGCCGTACTCGCGTTCGCCGTTGCCGCGCGGCTCCGTTATCAAGCGGTTGCTGCATTCCTGGCGCGGCACGCGCACGTTGTCGTACTGCGGATCAACGCTCGTGACGCGGGCGTTGTCGAGGAAGGTCTGGGCGTGCGCCGCGACGGCAGCCGTGGCGAGTAGGGGAACGAGGGCAAGGCGATTTATGGAAGGGCTCCTTGGGTCGAGTGAGCGCATCTTGCGAGTGCCTCCGTGAACGGAGGCTGAACGGAAATCAGACAAGGCCGGTGGCAAGCGGGTTCGCGTCCGCCGACCTGACATCGAATCGCCCGAACATCAGCGCCAACGCAGGCAACACTAATTCCTACGTGAGACTGGCCTGCATCCCGGTAGAAGAGACCTCGTGTCGCTGCCATAAAGGATTCGTCGGCGCATCGCCGCAACTATGACGATGGCGCTCGTGACCACAAACGAATGGATGGATGCATTTGTAGCCGAACTCGTCAGGCTCGGTGCACGGGCCGAGCCGGCTCTTCTCGCGCAGGTTGCTGCAGAAGCCCATCCCTACTTCGGGAACTTGGACCCTGCGCAAGTCGCCCAGACCGAATGGCAGGTCTGGCCGCCCGACGGCTTCTTTGACGACACGTTGCGCGACCCGGGAATGTGAGCCGTTCCGAGGTAGACCACGACCACAGTAACGCCAAGCGGCGGCCAATACGGTCTTCACCGCGTGCATCGCTGTCTTCTTCAGCCGACCAGGTGAACCCAGCGCTGCTGGTCGGCCAAGGCCATCTGCGTTCTTCCGAGGTAAATGCCGAGATGGCGAGGCTCGATTGCGAACGAGCATCGTCAGTCGAGCATTGCTGCACATAGGCGAATCCTGATTGCCAGGGTTTGCTGCAAGACTAGACGGCCGCGTGTCGATGCGTCGGCGCATACTGCGCAACTCATCATGGAAGAAACAAAGAGCTTCCAGCATGAGGACTACGACCTCCTATGCGGCGCCAAAACCCTTGACCGCGGCCGGTTCGCGCCCACCCTTTTCATATCCAAGCAAAGCTGGCCGAGACGTCATCGGCAAATTGCCTTGGCCCCCGGCGACTTCCCGAGTACGCACACAGCCATCAATGCCGCATTCACCCAAGGCGTTGACTGGGTGTTGAACTACGGGTAGTGGTCGCCTTTGGCCTCTGCGCGACGCCGGCCGTCGCTTCGGGCAACAGTGGTGCGCTACGCGGCACTCGGCGTCGCGGTCAAGCGGCTGTGACCGACGACGGTCGGCTCGGCCTATCGCTCCAAGCTCTTCAACAAGACCTGCTCGGCAACAGACACATCGGACGCACGATGCGCTTGACGGCCCCGTGGTCTTGCTCGACGAGGTTGTTGAGGTACTTCGACGGCGCAGTCCGATGGGCAGGCCGCCATCGGCTTGGATGCTCGCGATGGCCGCGCCGGACAGGCGCAGAGCGAAAGCGCACCCAGCAGCAAGGTATAACTAGCTGAGCGCTTCCCTGAAGATTCTGTCGGTGATTCCGTAACAGGCGCAGGCCCGCGCCTTGAGGCCTGAACGGCTCTCGATCCTGATGTTGCCCCGGCGATATGTGATCAGGCCAGCCGCCTGGAATTCGCTCGCTGCGTGGCTGACTGAAAGTCGCAAGACACCCAAGGTTATCGCCACATGCTCCTGCGTCGCCTCGATCAGGGGTGAATGCAATCGGTCGCTCGCGGTAAGCAGCCACCGCGCAAACCGCGAGGACACCGGGTGCAGCGTGTTGCACACGACGGCCTGGGAGATCTGCGCCATGAGCCCGTGCGAATAGACAAACAGCGAATGACTCAGCCTGGGACAGCGCTTCAGAAGCGCAGCAAAGCCGGAGGAGTCCACTTGCGCCGCGTGCCCTTCACCCTGCACCACGGCATGCATCGGCGACAAGGACGCCCCAACGGCCACCGGCAGGCCGAGCATGCCTTCTTCTCCCAGGTAGCCGAGGTGCATCACCTCGCCCGGTTCCCCGTTCGCCGTAAGCGAGATGACGCCTCGATGCGGGAAGTACACGTGGCTCATTTTCTTGCCGGCCTCGCAAAGGACTGAGCCCACGAGGAGATCCACTGTTTTTGCCTGTGCCTCGAAGCGGTGCCGCTCTGCCGCCGGCAGGCGGCGCAAAAGGCGATTGACCGTCAGCTCTTGATCGACGGAGGGCGCTTTCATTGGAAGGCTGCCTGATAAGACATCCCGGATCGGCTGGGTGGTGCCACTGGTTGCTACTCGAGTCAGATTCTCAATTATTCAACGGTCGCATTTCCCTTGCCGAAACCGGCCTACGCGGGCGCCTCTGCGCAACTTGAGGGTACCGCAGGAGCAGCGTTTGCTATGCATCAAACAATGCATTAAGGCTGCTTTTCCTACATTGCGACGGGCTGCTCACGGGCGGAAATCTTCATGACGATTTTCTACATTTCCACCGAGCCGTCGAGCACTTCGCTTGCGGCGCCATAACAACCTTTCGAGGAAACGAGAGCATGAATTTCATCATTTGGCTGATCGTCGGCGGGATCGTCGGCTGGCTTGCCAGCATCGTCATGAAGCGCCCCGAGGGCATGATTCTCAACGTCGTGGTCGGCATCGTCGGCGCCCTGCTGGGCGGATGGTTCATCTCGCCGATGCTGGGCGCCGGCACGATCAACCAGAACGACTTCAGCCTGCCCGGCCTGCTCGTCTCGTTCATCGGCGCCCTCATCTTGCTGGCCATCGTCAACCTGGTTCAACGCGGCAGAACGCGTTAAGCCTGTCTTTCATTGCCAACCCCCTAGGAGATCGACATGACCATGTCTTCCGCCACCTCTAGCCCCTCCCCTTCTACCTCTGGTCGCCTGGTCACCGGGCTGTTCCCCGATCGCGCGAGTGCAGAGAGCGCGTACGGCTCGGCACACGACCGGGGCTACTCGACCGACGACGTCAACATGGTGATGTCCGACGAGACTCGCAAGCGTCACTTCACCGGCACCACTGCTGGCAGGGAGACCGAACTCGGCAACAAGGCCGCGGAGGGCGCCGGCATCGGCGGCGCGATCGGCGGCAGCGTCGGCGCCATCGCAGCGGCGATCGCTGCGATTGGCACGAGCCTGGTGCTGCCGGGTCTCGGCCTGGTCGTCGCCGGTCCGCTCGCGGCTGCAATCGCCGGGGCAGGCGCCGGTGCAGCGGGTGGCGGCCTCATTGGCGCGCTCATCGGCTGGGGCATGCCCGAAGAGCGCGTCAAGCGCTATGCCGAAGGCGTCAAGAACGGCGGCATCCTGATGGGCGTGCGGGCCAAGGACGACGCTGACGCTGCTCACCTCGAGAACCAGTGGAAGAACAACGGTGGCCAAGAGGTCTACCGCTAACACGCCTGACGTCGCTTTGATTAAACGGCTCGCTGACGGGCCTCACAAGAGAACTGACATGAACAGCGATCTGAACAAGGAACATTGACATGCGAATCAATCCTGCATTGGTTTTGACTGCCGCCGTCGCTGGCGCATCGTTCTCCGGAGCCGCCTCTGCCGCCGGTTGCCTGACTGGTGCGGCAGCCGGTGGCGTCGCGGGTCACGTCGCTGGCCACCACGCCGTGCTGGGGGCTGTAGCCGGCTGTGCGATCAATCACCACCGGCTGGCAGTTAAGAACAGGACGGCTGTCACCAACGCAGCGCCGACGGCGCCGGCGGCACCAACGCCGGCACCGGTGGCGCAGCCTGTCAAGGCACGTTAAGAGTAGGCGGAACGCGTGTCTGAGATCGCGCTCAAACGCATCCTCGTTGTCGACGACGAAGAGGATGCGGCCGAGGCGCTGCGGTTCACGATTGAAGAGGGCGGCTACGAAGTCGTGACGGCGACAGACATCGAGGACGCAACGGCAAAGGCGTCCGAAGAGAAGTTCGACGCGACCGTGCTCGATGTGTCGATGAATGTACTTAGCCGACTGGAGGTTCCCAAGAAGCTGAGGGCGGATCGCCTCACAGCTTTGCCCATCGTCGTGTTGACGGAAGTCACGGAACAGATCGTTCGCAAGCAGTTCACCGGCTACGATGGTTTTGTGAGCAAGGGCGCGGATTTAAGCGAACTGGTGAAGCAGTTGGCCCTTCTTACTGGCCCGCGGCCGAGCTGACGTAAAAGACGTCTGCGACGCAAACAAGCCCCGCCTATGGCGCCCTAGGTGAGCGTGACCGTGACGCACATCGAGGCCCCAAACTGACCCAGCGACCCTCGGTGTATTGCACCGACATTGCCCGTCAGATGCTGGAAGAACGGAAGAAAAGGCGCGCGCCTACCGGAACCTGCGACATGCGATCAAGCGGTTTAGCTTTAGCCCGGACAGAGGCGGGCAGAGCGAAAGTTCTGAGTGAAGGGTGGCCCACAGTACGATCGCCTGCCCGCAACGCACCGATCTAACCATGCCCGCACCCATCGAGCCTGCCGCGCGACATTTTCTCGAGGGCGAAGGTGAGACCGCAGCGCGGATGCGCGCGCTGGATTGGAGCAGCACGCCACTGGGACCACCGGCGCAATGGCCACAAAGCCTGAAAACCGTCGCAAGCGTCTGCCTGCACTCACGCTTTCCGATGCTGATCTGGTGGGGCCCGGATCTGGTCATGCTGTACAACGACGCCTACAGGCCGATCCTCGGCCAAAAGCACCCGCGGGCGCTCGGGCAACAAGGCGAGGAGTGCTGGCCCGAGATCTGGGATTTGATCGGTCCGATGCTTCGCGGCGTCCTTGCGGGAGCTGCGGCCACCTGGGCGGCCGACCAGCTGCTGATGCTCGAGCGCAATGGCTATCCCGAGGAGTGCTTCTTTACCTTCTCCTACAGCCCGATTTTCGACGAGTCAGGCGGCGTCGGCGGGGTATTCACGGCCGTGACCGAGACGACCGAAAGCGTGGTCAACCAGCGGCGCTTGGGTACCCTGAACCGGCTGACGGATGCTTTGGCGGAACTGCGCGACCCTGAACGGATCGTCCGCACCGGTGTG
>JBDTIO010000353.1:0-5117 GCA_039936375.1 Caldimonas sp.
CGTAGGTCAGCGTGATCTGGCCGGTGCCGTTCGACTGGCTCACCGATTCGAGATAGATGAGGCCGGGCGAGCCGTTCATCTCCTGCTCGATGACGCTGATGACGCTGTCTTCGAGCGTCTGGGCCGAAGCGCCCGGGTAGGTCGCCGTCAGGACGATCGAGGGCGGCGCAACTGTCGGGTATTGCGCCACCGGCAGCTGCTTGATCGTGACGCCGCCGAAGACCAGGATGAAGAGCGCGATGACCCACGCGAAGATGGGTCGGTCGATGAAGAACTGCGCCATCGCCGCGGCTCAGCGTGACGCCGACGCAGCGCTGGCTGGCGGCGCCGTGGCCGCAGCAGCGGACGCGGGCTGCCACGGCACCGGCTTCACCGGCGCGTTGCCGCGCAGCTTCTGAAAGCCGTCGACCATCACCTTCTCGCCGGGCGTGACGCCGTCGAGGATCACCCACATGCCGCCCTGCGCCGAGCCGACCTTGACCGGCCGGGGCGACACCTTGCCGTCGGCGCCGACGATCATGACGCTGTCGCCGGTCGAGCCGCGCTGCACCGCTTGCTGCGGCACCAGGATGCCGTTCGGCGTCTCGGCCTGTTCGAGCCGCACCCGCACGTACATGCCGGGCAACAACAGGCCATTCGGGTTCGGCACCTCGGCGCGCAGCGTGATCTGGCCCGAGGTCGGGTCGACCGTGAGATCGGAGAAGAGCAGCTTGGCGAGCTGCGGATATTCGCTGCCGTCTTCCAGGATGATGCGCACGCTCGCCGCATCACCGCCACCGGAGCGCTTGAACTTGCCGCTGGCGATGGCGCGGCGCAGCTTCAGCACGTCGGTGGTCGACTGCGTGAAGTTCACGTACATCGGGTTGATCTGCTGCACCACGGCGAGCGGTGTCGCCTCGCCCTGCCCCACCAATGCACCTTCTGTGACGAGGGCGCGACCGATCCGCCCGGCGATCGGCGAAGCGACCGCGGCGTAGCCGAGATTGATCTGGCCGCTCTGCAACGCCGCCTTGGCCGCGGCGACATCGGCCTCGGCCGTCTTCTGCGCCGCGACGGCGTTGATGTAGTCCTGCTTGCTGATCGCGTTGGCCTCGAGCAGCGGCTTGTAGCGCTCTGCTTGCGCCGTCGCCTGCGTGACGCTGGCCTGGGCCCGCGCCAGCGTCGCCTGAGCGCTGGCGACGCTGGCCTGGTAGATCGCCGGATCGATCTGGAAGAGCGGCTGGCCCGCTTTGACGTCGCTGCCTTCGGTGAACAGGCGCTTGGTGACGATGCCGGCCACGCGGGCGCGTACCTGGGCCACGCGCGACGCTTCGAGCCGGCCCGGAAGTTCGGTGACGAGCCCGACCGGCTGCGATGCCACCGTGATGACGCCGACTTCCGCTGGCGGTGGGGCGGCAGCGGCGCTTCCGGCACCGGCCGAATTGCTGCTGGGCCCGCAGGCCGAGAGTGCCGCGATGCTTGCTGCGATCCACAGCAGGCGCCGTGCGCGGCCAATGCAATCTCCGGGCGCCGAAGCGCCGATCAACCCCAGCATGTCAGATCCCCGCACGCGATGCGGGCCGGATCGATGTCAGGGCGACACCCCGGGCTCCGCAAAAGCTGCGAAGAATAGCCGAGGCCGCATGGCGCCGCCGAACCGCCGGTTGGCCGGCGTCAGACGCCGGCCTTGGCGAGCACCACGACCGAGACGCCGCGCGCCGGCGCCAGCGGATCGGCGTTCTGGTACGAGTGCGGCAGGTTGCCTGGGAAGGCGAGCACGTCGCCGCTGTCGAGCAGGTAGCGATCGCCGGCGACCATGAGGTTGACGCGGCCGTCGAGGCAGGTGAAGAACTCACGCGTACCGGGCAGGTGCGGAGTGCCGCCCATCACCGCACCGGGCGCGAAATCCATCACCTCCATCATCTCGTCGGGCACCGGCTCGGGCACGAGATCTCGGATCGTCACGCCGCGCCCCTTCTGGCGCGACGCGACCTCGGCAGCGGACCAGCGCCGAACTAGCGCGCGTGGCGAGGCGAGCAGCTCGTCGATCGGCACACCGAGCGCCTGCGCAACTTTGACCAGCACTACAAGCGAAGGATTGCCGGCGCCGGATTCGAGATTGGCGATCGTCGAGCGCGGCACGCCGGCGCTTCGCGCCAGCGCGTCCTGCGTCAGCGTGCGCGTGTGGCGCAGGCTCGCCAGGTTGCGCGCCAGATGCGTTGCGACGGCGCTGCGCTGGTCCTCTCCGGGGTCGGGACTCGGCGACTCGTTCCCGACGGCAGCATCGCTCATGGCTGACTCGATTGTGACGCTCTGCCAATCGGCTGGACAAGGCGCTGGTGCTTCCGCACGGGCGCGCCTACCTTCGCTGCATTGTCATTTCCCGGACCCAATCATGAACAACAACGACCTCCGGCGCGCGCCGTTGCGCGTCGCCATCACGGGCGGCACTTCGGGGCTCGGCCTCGCGCTCGCCGAAGCCTTCGCCGCCCGCGGCGATCGCATCGCGTTCGTGGCACGCCACGCCGATCACGTCGCCGCCACGGCACGCCGGATCGCCGGCAGCCATGGCATCGTCGGCGACGTCTCGAAAAAGGACGGCGCGCATGCCATCGCGATGCAGATCGGCGGCGCCCTCGGCGGCCTCGACGTGCTCGTCAACAACGCGTCGAGCCTGGGCCCGGTGCCGCTCGCGCTGCTCGCCGATACCGAGTGCGAAGACTTCGCGATCGCGCTCGACACCAACCTGCTCGGCCCGTTCCGGCTGACGAAGGCGCTGCTCGGGCTGCTTGCTTCGGCGGCGCGCGAGAACGAAGCCGGCGGCGCGCGCTCGCTCGTCGTCAACATCACGAGCGACGCCGCGGTATCGCAGTACGCGGGCTGGGGTGCTTACGGCGCCAGCAAGGCCGGCCTGCTGCACCTGAGCCGCATCTGGGACGAGGAGTTGCGTGCCCATCGCATCGGCGTGATCGCCGCGGACCCGGGCGACATGGACACGCCGATGCATGCGGCGGCGCTGCCGGACGCCGACCCGGCGACGCTGAAGCGGCCGCGCGACGCGGCACTCGTGATCGTCGCAATGATCGAGCGCGAGCGCAGCGCGGCAAGCCCGGGGCGCGCCGCATGATCGCCGCCGCCCGCGCCGTGCAGCGGCCGCGCGATGCACGACTGCTCAGCGTCGACGCCGCCGGCCGCGTCTCGCATCACGCACGAACGGCTCTGGCCGATCTGCTGAACGCGGGCGATCTCGTCGTCGCCAATGACGCGGCGACGATGCCGGCGAGCCTCGGCGGCATCCATCGCCCGAGCAGGGCGACGATCGAAGTACGCCTCGCCAGCCGGCGGTCGCTGGCGGTCGACGACGTGCGCAGCTTCGGCGCCATCGTCTTCGGCGCCGGCGACTTTCGCTCGCGCACCGAAGACCGGGCCGCGCCGCCGCCGCTCGCGGCCGGCGATCGACTGAGCCTGGGCCCGCTCGAAGCGACCGTGACGCGAAGCCTCGGTCATCCACGCTTCGTCGAGATCGCCTTCGCGGGCAGCGTCGACAACATCTGGGCCGGGCTGGCCCGTCATGGACGGCCCGTGCAATACGCGCACCTGACCGAGCCGCTCGCTCTCTGGGACGTGTGGACACGCGTCGCGGCGCTGCCGGTCGCCTTCGAGCCGCCCTCGGCCGGCTTCGTTCTCGACTGGCATCTGCTCGACGTGCTTCGCGCGCGCGGCATCGGCTTCGCGACGCTGACCCACGCCGCAGGCCTGTCTTCCACCGGCGATGCGGCGCTCGACGCGCGACTACCCTTTGACGAGCCCTATCACCTCCCGGCGATGACGGCGGCAGCCATCGCGCACGCACGCTGCGGCGGCGGTCGTGTCATTGCGCTCGGCACAACCGTCGCGCGCGCTCTCGAGCACGCGGCCGCGCAACCCGCCGGCCTTCGGTCGGGGCCGGGTCTGGCGACAAACCGGCTGGGCCGGGCCTCCGTGCTCCGTGTGGTCGACGCGCTCATCAGCGGCACGCACGAACCCGGGTCGAGCCACCACGAGTTGCTCCGCGCCTTCGTTGCCGACGAGACCTCGGAGCGAATCGATGCGGCGCTCGAATCAGGCGGCTATCGCACGCACGAGTTCGGCGACTCGGTGCTGGTCAAGGCGTCGGCCGGGCGACGGGCCGCTGCCGAGGCCGGCCGCGTCCCCTCGGCGGACGGCGCAGCGGCGCAAGCCACCAGCGTGGGGGCCCAGGTTTTTCAGGCCCGCTCGAACTTGAAGACGGCCACGCTGGCCAAGAGGTTGGGCCAGGCGCGAACAACCTTGCCCGCCTGAATGCCGAACGCGTCGAGGATCGTCAGGCCGTCTTTTCGCGCCAGCACCTCGAAATCAGCGTAGGTGCCGACGCGAATGTTAGGCGTGTCGTACCACTGGTACGGCAGGACGCGCGTCACCGGCATGCGGCCCGCAGCGACGTGCAGGCGGTTCGGCCAGTGCGCGAAATTCGGAAAGCTGACGATACCGACACGGCCGACGCGTGCCGTCTCGCGCAGCATGCGTTCGGTGTTCTTCAGGTGCTGCAAGGTGTCGAGCTGGAGCACGACGTCGAAGCTGCAATCGTCGAACAACGCCAGGCCTTCTTCGAGATTGAGCTGGATGACATTGACGCCGCGCTCGTGGCACGCCAGCACATTGCCATCGGCGATCTCGACACCGTAGCCGCTGCAGCCACGCTCGCGCTCGAGCAGGGACAGCAGTTCGCCATCACCGCAGCCGAGGTCGAGGACGCGCGAGCCTTGCGGCACCAGCTCGGCGATGAGCTCGATGTCCTTGCGCTCGCTCATGCCAGAACCCCCACGCTCGTCGCTCCGCTCCGTCGCTGCCCCCCTAGGGGGGGCGGCCGACCTGGGGGCGGCCCGGCGGCCGGCCGATCGCTCACGCGATCTCCTTCGCGAGATTCGCGAAGCAGGCGCGCAGCACGCCGTGATAGCGCGGGTCGTCGAGCAGGAATGCGTCGTGGCCGTGCGGCGCCGCGATCTCGGCATAGCTCACGTCGAGCTTGTTGTCGACCAGGGCCTTGACGATCTCGCGCGAGCGTGCCGGCGCGAAGCGCCAGTCGGTCGTGAAGCTGACGAGCTGGAACCTGCAGCGGG
>JBDTIO010000354.1:0-4280 GCA_039936375.1 Caldimonas sp.
CTCGTCGAGCTCGACGGCCAGGCCGGCGCAGAGAGCGGAAATGTCGCAATCGAATCGCTTGGAGATCTTGTACGCGCGCACGGCGGCGCGCAGCTCCAGCGGCACCTCGATCGCCTGCACGAATTCGCCGGGCTCGAGCCGGTTCTGCATGTAGCCGCTGTAGAAATCGGCCAGCTGTACGCGGCGCACACGCTCGCCGCGTCGCAACACGACCCTCGCGTCGAGCGCCATCAGCACGGGTGGCGAATCGCCGATCGGCGAACCGTTGGCGACGTTGCCCCCCATCGTGCCGGCATGGCGCAGCGGCACGCCGGCAAAGCGCAGCCAGACGTCCATCAGCGCCGGCCAGCGAGCCACCAAAGCGCGCCAGCCTTCTTCGAGCGAAGCGGCGGCGCCGATGCAAAGAATGCCCTCGCTCTCCTCGACGCGCTTCAACGCATCGACGGCGCCGATGTAGAGCAGCGTCGGCAGGTCGCGAAACATCTTGTTGACCCACAGGCCGATGTCGGTCGAGCCGGCGAGGACGCGCGCCTCAGGCCGGGCCAGGCGCTCCGCCGCGAACGTCTCGAGCGTGCGCGGAGCGATGAACTCGCCGCCGCCGCGCGGCACGTAGCGAAAGGTCGTGCTGCTCGCCATCTGCTCGAGCGCGGCGATCGCCGGCGCCGTGTCCAGCCTTCGTTGCGGCAAATCGAACATGCGCTCGCCGGCATCGAGGATCGGCCGATAGCCGGTGCAACGACAGAGGTTGCCCGAGAGTTCGTCGGCCAGCTCCTGCCGGGTCGGCCGCGTGCCACTCGCCCCATGATGCTCGTAAGCGGCCCACAGCGACATCACGAAGCCGGGCGTGCAGAAGCCGCACTGCGAGGCGTGGCAGTTGACCATCGCCTGTTGTACCGGATGGAGTGCGGCGCCGAGCTGCAGATCCTCCACGGTGAAGAGCGCCTTGCCGTCGAGCGACGGCAGAAACTGGATGCAGGCGTTGGCCGTCGTCAGGCGCAGGCCGCCGACAACTTCGGCCGTGCCCGCCGTCGCCGCCCCGGGCAGCTCGCCGATGGCGACGACGCAGGCACCGCAGTCGCCTTCATTGCAGCCTTCCTTGCTGCCGGTGCAGCGCGCGTCCTCGCGCAGCCAGTCGAGCACGGTGCGGGTCGGCGCGCCATCGCCCACTTCGACGATGGCGCCGCGATGGAAGAAGCGGATCGGTCGGCTCGACATCAAAGGCTGTGCAGCTCCGGGAATTCGCGCAAGGTAACGCTTCGAGGCGGTCCACGTATACAACGTGGAGCATGATAACTATCATGCTATGGATATGACTTCGGACGCCGCTTTCGGGAAGATCGAGCTCCATCTTGTCCGGGTGCTGCAGACCTTGATCAGCGAACGAAGCGTCTCGCGTGCCGCCATGCGCCTGGGCAGCAGCCAGCCTGCGGTCAGCGCCCAGTTGCGCCGCCTGCGCGCCCTTACCGGCGACGCCTTGCTGGTGCGCGCCGGCAACGGCATGACGCCAACCGAGACGGCGCTGCAACTGCTCGGCCCGGCGACCGCGGTGCTGCGCGAAGCCGACCAGCTCTTCGGGGCGCGCTCGCGGCAGCGCAGCTTCGATCCTGCCGGCAGCGAGAGAACATTTCGCATCGCCGCCAGCGACTATCTCGATCCGCTCTTTCTGCCCGGCATCGTCGCCCACCTGAAGCGGCTGTCGCCCGAGGTTAAGCTCGAGCTGCTGCCGCTCAGCGGCGAGTACGATTATCGCCAGCGCCTGGCTGCCGGCGAGGTCGATCTGGTCATCGGCAATTGGCTGCGGCCGCCCGGCGAGCTGCACCTCGGCCGGCTGATCAGCGACGAGATCGTCTGCCTCGTCACCGCCGATCACCCCGCCGGCGGCCGGGCCTGGTCGGAAGCTCGCTACCTCGCCGCCGAGCATGTCGCGCCGATGCCGTTCTACGGCCATGCGCCCGGAGTGGTCGACGATCACCTGGCCTCGCTCGGTCTGGCCCGCAGCGTCGCCGTGAAGAGCGCGCACTTCAGCCTGATCCCGTTGATGGTCGCGCAGAGCCGGCTGGTGCTGACGACGGGCCGGCTCTTCTGCTCTCGGTTCGTCGACACGCTGCCGCTGAAGATCGTGCGCTGCCCGATCGCCTTTCCACCGCTCACCTACTACCAGCTCTGGCACGAGGTGACGCATGCCTCGGCATCGGCGAAGTGGCTGCGCGAGCAGGTGCGCGAGGTGGCGCGCAACCTCGCCGCTCATGGCATGCCGAGGCGCGCCGCGTGAAGGCGGACTTGCGCATCGCCATTCGCGGCGACCTGCTCGACTTCACCGGCGAGCCGGTGTGGGGTGACGTCGATTCCACGGCGGTGCGCTTTCGCGCCGATCACTGGCTGCTGGTCGACGGCAGCCGCATCGCCGGCGTTCTGGCCGAGGCGCCGGGCGACGGTTGGGAGCGGCACGACCACGCCGGTCGTCTCGTCATGCCCGGCTTCATCGACAGCCACGTGCACAGCCCGCAGATCGACGTCATGGCGAGCTACGGCACCGAGCTGCTCGACTGGCTGACGACGCACACCTTCCCCGCCGAAGCGCGCCACGCGGACCTCGCCCACACCGAGGCCGCGGCGGCGCTCTTTCTCGACGCGCTGGTCGCGCACGGCACGACCTCGGCCGTCGTCTTCCCAACCGTGCACAGGCAGTCGGCCGACGCGCTCTTCGCTGGCGCCGAAGCGCGCGGCATGCGCATCATCTCGGGCAAGGTGCTGATGGACCGCAACGCGCCCGACGATCTGCGCGACGACGTGGCCGGCGCCGAGCGCGACATGGTGGCGCTGATCGCGCGCTGGCACGGTCGTGCCCGGCTCGCCTACGCGGTGACGGTGCGCTTCGCGGCGACCAGCTCGCCCGAGCAGCTGGCACTGGCCGGGCGCCTCTGCGCTGCGGACCGGAGCCTCTACATGCAGACGCACGTCGCCGAGAACCGGGCCGAGGTGCGCTGGGTGAAGGAGCTCTTTCCCGAGGCGCGCAGCTATCTCGATGTCTATGCGCGGGCCGGCTTGCTGCATCCGAAGAGCATCTTCGCGCACGGCATCTGGCTCGACGATGCCGATCGCAGCGCGCTCGCCGAGGCCGGCGCGCAGATCGCGCATTCGCCATCCTCGAACCTGTTCCTAGGCAGCGGCCTGTTCGGTTGGCGCGCCGCCGAAGCGGCTGGCGTGCACGTCAGCCTGGCCAGCGACGTCGGCGGCGGCACCAGCCTGTCGATGCTGCGCAACATGGCCGACGCCTACAAGATTCAGGCGCTCGCCGGCGAGCGCCTCACCGCCTGGAAGGCGCTGCATGCGGCGACGCGCGGTGCGGCGCACGCGCTCGGTCTCGCCGCCGAGATCGGCTCGCTCGAGCCAGGCGGGGTGGCCGACGTCTGCGTCTGGGACTGGGCGCACGGCGCGGTGGCTGCGCGACGCGACGAAGTAGCCGCAAGCCGCGCCCCGGTGGCCCGCTCATTGCATGAGCGCGTCTTTGCCTGGATGACGCTCGGCGACGAGCGCAACCTTGCCGCCGCGTTCATCGCCGGCCGCAGGCACTACGATCGCGCTGCGCACTAAGTCAAGACATGCTTCGCCTCGAACTCGTCGACATCAGCAAGCAGTACCCGGCCGTGAAGGCGAACGACC
Organism: Caldimonas sp.; assembly: GCA_039936375.1. Lineage (GTDB taxonomy): Bacteria > Pseudomonadota > Gammaproteobacteria > Burkholderiales > Burkholderiaceae_C > Schlegelella_A. The sequence goes on from JBDTIO010000354.1 coordinate 3,664, forward strand.
GGGTCGGCTTGCGCGTGGCGCCGGGCCAGATCCACGCCGTCCTCGGCGAGAACGGCGCCGGCAAGTCGACGCTGATGAAGATCATCTACGGCGCGGTCCGCCCCGACGAAGGCGAGATCCGCTGGAACGGCGAGACCGTGCAGATCGCCTCGCCCGCAGCGGCCCGTGCACTCGGCATCAGCATGGTCTACCAGCACTTCAGCCTGTTCGACACGCTGACGGCGGCCGAGAACGTCTGGCTCGGGCTCGACAAGTCGCTGTCGCTGGCGAAGGTCACGGCGCGCATCACCGAAGTCGCGGCTCTCTACGGCCTCGAGGTCGACCCGCTGCGGCCGGTGCATACGCTCTCGGTCGGCGAGCGCCAGCGCGTCGAGATCGTGCGGGCGCTGATGACGAACCCGAAGCTGCTCATCCTCGACGAGCCGACCTCGGTGCTGACGCCGCAGGCGGTGCAGACCCTTTTTGGAACGCTGCGCAGCCTTGCGCAGCAAGGCTGCTCGATCCTCTACATCTCGCACAAGCTCGACGAGATCCGCGCCCTTTGCCACCACTGCACGGTGCTGCGCGGCGGCAAGGTCACGGGCGAGGTCGACCCGACCAAGGAAACCAACGCCAGC
>JBDTIO010000355.1:0-10249 GCA_039936375.1 Caldimonas sp.
ACCGAAGAGCGCTACCACCGGCTGATCCACGAGTTCGGGCTCGACCGGCCGCTGCCGGTGCAGTACGCCGACTACGTGTGGAAGGCGTTGCACGGCGACCTGGGCCTGTCGTCGATCTCGCATGAGCCCGTGTTCTCGGAATTCGCCGCGCGCTTCCCGGCAACGGTCGAGCTCTCGATCGTCGCCATGCTGTTCGCGCTCGTCATCGGCCTGCCGGCCGGCATCATCGCCGCCGTCAAACGCAACACCGCCTGGGACTACTCGGTGATGGGAGCGTCGCTCACCGGCTACTCGATGCCGATCTTCTGGTGGGGCTTGCTGCTGATCCTGTGCTTTTCGGTCTGGCTCGGCTGGACGCCGGTGTCGGGCCGGATCGCGATCCAATACGACATTGCACCGGTCACCGGCTTCATGCTCATCGACTCGCTGCTCGCCTCCGACAAGGGCGCGTTCAAGAGCGCCTTGTCTCACCTGATCCTGCCGGCGATCGTGCTCGGCACGATTCCGCTCGCGGTGATCGCACGGATGACCCGCTCGTCGATGCTCGAAGTGCTCCGCGAGGACTACGTGCGCACCGCGCGGGCCAAGGGCGCGGGTCGCGTTCGCGTCGTCGCCATCCATGCGCTACGCAACGCGCTGATCCCGGTGCTCACGGTGATCGGCCTGCAGGTCGGCTCGCTGCTGGCTGGCGCCATCCTCACCGAGACGATCTTCTCCTGGCCGGGCATCGGCAAGTGGCTGGTCGAGGCGATCCACCGGCGCGACTACGCCGCCGTGCAGGGCGGCATCCTGATGACGGCGACGATCATCATCGGCGTCAACCTGATCGTCGACGTCTTGTACGGCGTCATCAATCCGCGGATCCGCCACGGATGATGCCCCCAAGCTCTCTTCCATCGCTGCCTCCCGAAGAGGCGCGGCCGGCCTTGGGGCGGCCCCGGCCGGACGCTCCACTTCTCGCGCCGCCCTCGCCCGCGGCCGAGCTGTGGCGCGACTTCCGCCGCAACCGCGGCGCCGTCGCCGGGCTCGTCGTCATCGTGCTGCTGGTGCTGTTCGCGCTGCTCGCCAATGTGATCGCGCCGTACAGCCCGGCCGAGCAGTTCCGCGACGCGACGCTGGCGCCGCCGTCGCTCACGCCGATCGGCGGCCACGTCTTCCTGCTCGGCACCGACGAGGTCGGCCGCGACATCCTCTCTCGCCTGATCCACGGCACACGGCTGTCGCTCTTCATCGGCCTGGTTTCGGTCGGCTTGTCACTCACCGGCGGCGTGCTGCTCGGCCTGATCGCCGGCTTTCATCGCGGCGGCGCCGCCGAGTACACGATCATGCGGGCGATGGACGTGCTGCTGGCGCTGCCAAGCCTGCTGCTGGCCGTCGCCGTCGTCGCTGTGCTCGGCCCCGGCCTGGCCAACGCGATGTACGCGATCGCCATCGTCATGCTGCCGCACTTCGTGCGCCTGACGCGCGGCGCGGTGCTCGGCGAGCTGGCGAAAGACTACGTCGCGGCCTCCCGCCTGGCCGGTGCGAGCACGGCGCGATTGATGTTCGACACCGTGCTGCCCAACTGCGCCGCGCCGCTCATCGTCCAGACGACGCTCGGCTTTTCCTCGGCCATCCTCGATGCCGCCGCTCTCGGCTTCCTCGGCCTCGGCGCACAGCCGCCGACGCCCGAGTGGGGCTCGATGCTGGCGAGCGCGCTCGAGTTCATCCAGAGCGCATGGTGGGTCGTGACGCTGCCCGGACTGGCGATCCTCGTCACCGTGCTCGCCTTCAATCTCACCGGCGATGGCCTGCGCGACGCGCTCGACCCGAAGCTGAAGAGATAGCGATGGGTATCTCTTCAGCTTCGGGTTGGCCGAACAAGATCGCACCCTCCCCGCTTCGCTCCCCACCCGCCAAGCGGGAGGGGCCGGACCCTGCGGGTCCGCTTTTCGGGCAATGCGCATGAGACTGCTCGAGGTCGAGCGGCTCACCGTCGAGTTCCGGTCGGCGGCCGCGACGCTCGTCGCCGTCGACGATGTGTCGTTCTCGGTCGATGCCGGCGAAGTCGTCGGCATTGTCGGCGAATCGGGGTCGGGCAAGAGCGTGACGGCCCTGGCGACGCTCGGCCTGGTCGACGAGCCGGGCAGGGTGCGGGCCGAGCGCATGTCCTTCGATGGCCACGACCTGCAGACGATGCCGGCGCGCGAGCGGCGCTCACTGCTCGGCGCAGACATCGCGATGATCTTCCAGGATCCGACGTCGAGCCTCAACCCGTCGTTCAGCGTCGCCTTCCAGCTGATGGAGACGATCGCCCTGCACGAAGGCGGCTCGCGCAAGGCGCGCCGAGCACGTGCGCTGCAACTGCTGAAGGACGTCGAGATCCCGGATGCCGAACGCCGGCTCGACGCCTTTCCGCACCAGCTCTCCGGTGGCATGAGCCAGCGCGTGATGCTGGCGATGGCGATCGCCTGCAACCCGCGCCTGCTGATCGCCGACGAGCCGACCACCGCGCTCGACGTGACTATCCAGGCGCAGATGCTGGCACTGCTGCTGCGCCTGCAGCGGCAACACGACATGGCGCTGGTTCTCATCACGCACGATCTCGGCGTCGTCGCCGAAGTGGCCGAGCGCGTGATCGTGATGTACGCCGGCCAGGTCGTCGAGACGGCCGCGGTGCCCGCCGTGTTCGAGCAGCCGCGTCACCCGTACACCGAAGCGCTGCTGGCCTCGCTGCCGGAGCGCAACCCCGGACAGCGCCGCTTGAGATCGCTCGCCGGCGTCGTGCCCGGCGCGTTCGACCGGCCACCGGGCTGCCTGCTGTCGCCGCGCTGCCCGTATGTGCAGGCGCGTTGCCGTCAGGAGCGGCCGCCGCTGTTCGAGCTCGGCGCAGCCCGGGCGCGCTGCTTTTTCCCGCTGCCGAGTCGCACCGAAGTCGAGCCTCGATGAGCGACGCCGGCGACGCCCTCGTTCTCGAAGCCGAGCAACTGACGAAGCACTACTCGGTCTCCGCCGGCTGGCTGAAGCCGCATGCGACTGTGCGCGCGCTCGAGGGCGTGTCGTTCTCGCTGGCGGCCGGCCGCACGCTCGCCGTCGTCGGTGAATCGGGCTGCGGCAAGAGCACGCTGGCACGCCAAACGACGATGCTCGAGGTGCCGACCTCGGGCCGCCTGCGCCTCGCCGGCGCCGACGTGGCCCATGCCGACGCTGTGGCGCGCAAGGCACTGCGCCGCACCGTGCAGATGGTCTTCCAGAACCCGTTCGCCAGCCTCAACCCGCGAAAGAAAATCGGCCAGGCGCTCGAGGAGCCGCTCGCCATCAACACGGCGCTCTCGAAGAGCGAGCGTGCCGAACGGGGTCGCGCGATGCTGGCGCGCGTCGGTCTGCGGCCCGAGCACTACGCACGCTATCCGCACATGTTCTCGGGCGGCCAGCGGCAACGCATCGCGATCGCGCGCGCCTTGATGCTCGAGCCGAGAGTCGTCGTCGCCGACGAACCGGTCTCGGCCCTCGACGTGTCGATCCAGGCGCAGGTGCTCAACCTGCTGATGGACCTGCAGGACGAGACCGGCGTCGCCTACGTCTTCATTTCGCACAACCTCGCGGTCGTCGAGCTGATCGCCAACGACGTGCTCGTGATGTACCTCGGCCGCGTCATGGAGCGGGCGCCGAAGGCGGCGCTGTTCGCGGCGCCGCGCCACCCGTACACACGGGCGTTGCTTGCCAGCACGCCCAAGGTCGGCGCCGCGCATGGCGAGGCCGCCTTGGCCCGGGCGGCGCGCACGGCCCTCTCGGGTGAGCTGCCGTCACCGCTGGCGCCGCCTTCGGGCTGCGTCTTTCGCACGCGCTGCCCGTACGCGGTCGAGCGGTGTGGCGACGTGGTGCCACCGCTCGAGCCGATGGGCGACGCGCACGTCGCGGCCTGTATCCGGCTGGCGGAGATCGGCTGATCAGCGGCCGCCGTCGAGCCAGCCGCCCTCGAAACCGGCCGCCTTGAGGCCGTTCGTCAGGTATTCGCATTTGCACATCAGCGACCAGACCAGACCGCTGCGCTGGTTTTCGATCATCAGCACGGTCGGCCCTTCGTTGATTCCGAAGTGATACGGCGAAACCCAGCCGACGCCGTTGTCGGCACCGTCGTGATAGACGGGGTTGAAGGATGCCTTGAAGCCATAGGGATTGGGCACATCGACGTGCAGCGCGCTCAGATGGGCGATGGTCGGCGCGACGATCTCGGGCGCGAATGGCAGTGACGCCGCCACCGCCCACGGCGCCAGCGTGCCATCGTCCGGTCCGAACGGCGCGCCGCGTGCGACGTAGTCGAAGAAGACACGCTGGACACCGTCGACCTTCTTGGTCTGATTGCCTGGACCGTCGCTTGCCGTGACGCCCCAGCACCAATCGTTGACGTGCTTGAAGCCGAGCGGATTGCGGATCGCGTATTGCTGCTGCACGAAAGTGGCACGCCGGCTGTTCTCGAAGTAGTCGCAGTCGTGATCGCGCATGAAGGCGTCGCGAATGCCGCGAAAGTCGCACCAGATGTGCGACATCTGGTGAATGAAGAGCGGCCCGGCGTAGAGGAACTCGAAGCCGTAGATCTCCTTCCACTCGTAGCTGCTGCACCACGCGTCGTACGACGCGCGGCCGATCGGATGCGTCGGCGAGCCGAGCGCGAGCAGGTAGAGGATGAGCGCCTCGTCATAGCCTTCCCAGTGGTAGGGCAGAAAGCCGTGTTCCGGCCGCCAGCCATGGCAGATCGTGCCGCCCTCGCGGCTCAGCATCCAGGCCCAGTCGATGCGCTCGTAGAGCATCTTCGCCAAGGCACGGATCTCCGCCTCCTGCTTCGACTTCGCGTCGAAGAACGCGGCGGCAGTCAAAGCGCCGGCGATGAGCAGCGCCGTGTCGATGCTCGACAGCTCGCATTCCCATGCGCGGCGGCCCGTCTGCATGTGCAGGAAGTGATAGAAAAATCCCTTGTAGCCGGTGGCGTTCGGGGAATCGCTCTGCTCGCTCGCGGCCAGGAACCGCAAAGTCGTCAGCGTGCGTTCGGCGGCCTCGTCGCGCGTGATGAAATGGCGGGCGGCTCCCACCGGGTAGGCGGTGAGCGCCATGCCGATCGCGGCGATGCTCGCCGGCCAGTCGGGCGCCGTCTTGTCGAGCACCATGCCGTTGGCGCGGTTGGTCTCGTTGAGGAAGTAGTCGAAGGAATTGCGTTGCAGGCGGCGTAGCGACCGAACCTGCAGCCACGACACGCCGCTGGGAAGGGGAACGGTCTGCTCTGTCATTCGCGTCGCTATGGGCGGTCAATCGGAAGGCGGGGCGCGCGCCCGGAGGCGCGCATTCCTTAGGAGCGTATACCAGCGGCGACGTTCCGGGATCCGGTGACAGCTTCATCACGGTCGGCGCCCCTCCGACTCTGAAACAATCGCAGCCATGACTGCCACCGACCTGCAGGCCACCGTCGCGCACATGGGCTAGCTCGCCCGCGCGGCGAGCCGCTCGCTGGCCGCCTCGCCGCTGGCCGCGCGCAACGCCGCCCTGAGAGCGATGGCCCGCCGCCTGCGCAGTGCCGGTGCGGCACTGGGCGATGCCAACCGCCGCGATCTCGACGCCGCGGAACGGGCTGGCCTCGCTGTGCCGTTGCTGGATCGGCTGAAGCTTTCCGCGAGGATCGTCGAGACCGTCGCCGAGGGCTGCGAGCAGATCGCCGCGATGCCCGACCCGATCGGTGCGATCACCGGGCTGATCGAGCAGCCGAGCGGCATTCGGGTGGGCCGCATGCGGGTGCCGATCGGCGTCTTCGCCATGATCTACGAAAGCCGCCCCAACGTGACGATCGAAGCCGCGGCGCTGGCCATCAAGAGCGGCAATGCCTGCATTCTGCGCGGCGGCTCGGAGGCGCTGCAGTCGAACCTGGCGTTGGCAGCGCTGGTGCGCGATGCGCTCGGCGAAGCCGGCTTGCCGCCCGACGCGGTGCAGCTTGTCGAGACGACCGACCGCGCCGCCGTCGGCTTTCTCATCGCTGCGCCCGAAGCGGTCGATCTCGTCATTCCGCGCGGCGGCAAGAGCCTGATCGAGCGTATCGGCCGCGAAGCCAAGGTGCCGGTGCTGAAGCACCTCGACGGCAACTGTCACGTCTACGTCGACGCCGAGGCCGATCTCGAGATGGCGCTGGCGATCGTCGACAACGCCAAGACGCAAAAGCTCAGCCCGTGCAACGCTGCCGAATCGCTGCTCGTGCATGCCGGCGTCGCGGCACGGTTTCTGCCGAAGATCGGCGCCGTGTTCGCGAACAAAGGCATCGAGATGCGCGGCGACGACGCGGCGCTGGCATTGCTGCGCCCGGTCGACGGCGCCCGGCTCGTGGCCGCGACCGAGGCCGACTGGAGCGAGGAATATCTCGCCGCGATCATCAGCGTCAAGATCGTCGATTCGCTGGACGAAGCGATGCGCCACATCGATCGCTACGGCTCGCACCACACCGACGCCATCGTTACGGATTCGCACGCCAACGCGATGCGCTTCCTCCGCGAAGTCGACTCGGCGAGCGTCATGGTCAACGCCTCGACGCGATTCGCCGATGGCTTCGAGTACGGCCTCGGCGCCGAGATCGGCATCTCGACCGACAAGCTGCATGCACGCGGACCGGTCGGACTCGAGGGTCTCACGTCGCAGAAATGGGTCGTCCTCGGCCAAGGAGAAATTCGTGCCTAGCGATCCGCGCCGCGCTCTCGTCCTCTTTTCAGGCGGCCAGGACTCGACCGTCTGCCTCGCCTACGCGCTCGACCGCTACGCCCACGTCGAGACGATCGGCTTCGACTACGAGCAGCGCCATTCGATCGAGCTCGAGAGCCGCCTGCATGTGAGGACCGAATTGCACGAGAAGTTTCCGCAGTGGGCCAAGCGCTTGGGCGACGACCATCTGCTGGACCTGTCGTTGCTGGGCCAGATTTCCGACACCGCATTGACCCGCGAGCGCGAGATCGAACGCAATGCCGGCGGCCTCCCGAATACCTTCGTGCCGATGCGCAACCTCCTCTTCTTCACTTTCGCCGCCAGCGTCGCCGATCGGCGCGGTCTCGAAGTGCTGATCGGCGGCATGTGCGAGACCGATTACTCGGGCTATCCGGACTGCCGCGACAACACCTTGAAGTCGCTGCAGGTGGCGATCAGCCTCGGCCTCGACAAGCCGATGGTGATAGACACACCGCTGATGTGGCTCGACAAGGCCGACACCTGGGCGATGAGCGAGCGCCTCGGCGGCGAGCCGTTCATCGAGCTCGTCATCGAACATACCCATTCCTGCTATCTCGGCGACCGCGAGCATCGCCACGCGTGGGGTTGGGGCTGCGGCCTGTGCCCTTCGTGCGACCTGCGACGCAAGGGCTACGACGCGTGGCTCAAAAGCTGATCGCGCGCCCCATGACGACGACCCAGATCACCGGCGCCGCCGTTGCCGCGTTGCTCGTGTTCTGGATCGTCGGCGCCTACAACCGGATGGTCAGCCTGCGCAACGCGCTGGTCGTCCGCTTCGCTTCCGTCGACGAGATCTTCGGCCAGCGTCATGCGCTGATCGAAAAGCAGATCGATCTTCTCGCCGCAGCGCTGGCCAGCGCCGGGCCGCGACTCGAGGCCTTGCGCGCCGCCTGCCGCCAGGCCGATGCGGCACGCGAGCATGCGTGCCTGCGGCCCGGCGCCGCCGGTGCCATCACCAGCCTGCGCGTCGCCGAAGACATTCTTGCCGACGCGAGAGCGCGACTGCCGGTGCAATCGGTCGCCGGCGTCGACCTGCCCGAGCTGAACACGCGCATCGCCACCAGCGACACTACGCTGGCGTTCGCACGGCGCGAATTCAACGCCGCCGTGTCCGGCTACAACCAGGCCGTTCGCCAGTTCCCGACGGCCTTGGTCGCCCGCTTGTTCGGCTTTCGACCGGCCGCCCATTTCTAGGAGTGTCGGTGGCAGATTCCTACGCAACGCACCACGCCACGGTCGACGTGGCGGCCGACGCCGCCGATCGCCTGTCGCGTCTGCACGGCGCCTCGGAGCTGCACGCTGCCTTGCTCGCGCTGCTGCTGACGCCGGGAAGCAAACGCGCCGCGCGCGCCTGGGGCATAGAAACCGCGGCGACGCTCGGCATCGAGGGCCTGCGCGAAGGGGCGGCCAGCCTCTCGGGGGCGGCCCGGCTCCCTTGGGTCGAGTTGCTGCTTTCGCGCATGGCGCTGCAGCCACTCGCAGTGCGCAAAGAGCTGCTCCAGGCAACGCGACGTGTCATGGGCGCGCGCGGCTGGGCCCGGCCGATCGATCGCCTGCACTGGCTGCTGATGCGGCGCGGCCTCGGCGAGGTACCGCCGGTCGCGGTGCGCGCCGAAGCAAGCGTCGAGGTCACCGAATGGCTCGAGTCGGATGTCCTTGCGCTCGCCGTCTACACCGCCTTCCTGTCGCGCATGATTCCCGGCGACGCCGAAGACGCCAGCGCCGGTGCCAAGTGGTATGCGAGCGTCATGGCGACGTGGCAGCCCTTTGCCGACGCGCCGGAGTGCAAACCGCCCGATACCGAAGGCATGCTCGAAGCGCTCGGCAAGTTGCAGACGATGTCGTGGATGCAGCGTCCGGTCATCATCCGCGGCTGGGTCTCGGCGGCGCTCAAGCACAGCGGCGGCGCCCGCTTCGGCGATCTCACGGCCGATGCCTTGCGCATCACCTGCACCTTGCTCGATTCGCCGCAACCCCCCGAGCTGGCACGCCACTACATCACGCTGGCCGCCGACGCGGCCCGCTGACGGGCACGCCGAGTGCCACCAGGCATTCCAGAGAAATTCAGCATCGACCTCGCAGTCCTTTGAAAGCCGCCTCATGAAAGCCAAGGAGCCCTCGAGCCCGGAGGGCCCCGCTCCGAACAGCGAACGCGAGCCGGACCGCGTCCTCCTGCATATGCCGGTCGACGTTCGCAACGTCGCACTCGTCGTCATTGCCGTGATCGCCGGCGCCTTCGCGTTGCAATGGGCCAAGGCCGTCTTCATTCCGCTTCTCCTCGGCGTGATGTTCAGCTATGCGCTGACGCCGGTGGTGAACCGGCTGGAGAACTGGCGCGTTCCGCGCGCAGCCGGCGCCGGCCTCCTCCTCACGGCCATCCTGCTGGCCATCGGCTGGGGCGTCTGGTCGCTCAGCGACGAGGCCAGTGCCCTGGTCGAGACCTTGCCGCAGATCGCCCAGAAGCTGCGCCAGACAGTGCAAGGTCAGCGCCAGAAGCCGGTAGCGACGATTGAGAAGGTGCAGCAGGCAGCGACCGAGATCGAGCAGGTGGCCGAAGGTGCGGCGACACCCGCATCTGCAGTTGCAGCGGTCGATGCCGCGTCGGCGTTGGCCGGACGCGGCGCCCGCGCCGCCGCGGTAGGCGTCTCGGCCTCCCCGCGCCGGCCAGCCAGGGTCGAGCCGATGTCGGCCGCGCTGCCGCCGGCACCCCCTGGTGTCACCCGGGTCGTCGTCGAAAAGCCGGGGCTCAACATCAAGGACTATCTCTTGACCGGCACGCTTGGCGCGCTCGCATTCCTCGGCCAGACCGCCCTCGTCTTCTTCATCACTTTCTTCCTGCTTGCCTCGGGCGACACGTTCCGCCGCAAGATGGTCAGGCTGGCCGGCCCGCGCCTGAGCCAGAAGCGGATCACGATCCAGGCGCTCGACGAGATCACCGACCAGATCCAGCGCTACCTCGTCGTGCAGCTTGCCGTCAGCGTACTCGTCGGCGTCCTGACCTGGCTCGCCTTCATGGCGATCGGCCTCGACCAGGCGGCTATCTGGGGCGTCGTCGCCGGCATCACCAACCTGATCCCCTACCTCGGCGCCGTTCTCATCGGCGGCGCCTCGGCGCTGGTCGGGTTCATTCAGTTCGGTGCGCTCGACATGGGGCTGCTCGTCGGCGTCAGCTCGTTCGGCATCCACACCGTGGTCGGCAACCTGCTGACACCGTGGTGGATGGGTCGGGCCAGCCGGATGAGCCCGTTCGCGGTCTTCGTCGGCGTGCTCGTGTTCGGCTGGCTCTGGGGCATTTGGGGGCTGCTCCTGGGCGTGCCGATCCTGATGGTCATCAAGGCGATCTGCGATCGCGTCGACGAGCTGAACGCGATCGGCGAGCTGCTCGGCGACTGAGGCGCGTCTAGGGCTTTCGAACCTGCGGCGCGGCGCCGGTTCGCGCCAAGCGCCAGACGAGCAGGCCGAGCCCCGCGACGCCGGCCAGCAGCACGCTCCAGAGCAGCCAGGGGCGCAGCCG
>JBDTIO010000356.1:0-6100 GCA_039936375.1 Caldimonas sp.
GCGCGAAGGGCCTCCGTACGCGATCGACAGCGAGCGTGCGGCTGTACTGCGGCCGGTGTTGCGCGATCTGATGCAGGCCTTGCTCGACTGGAAGCCGGATGTCTGAGCGGGCGAGCGCGGATCGAACGAGCCCGGCGCGCGACTTCTGGACCGCGCAAGCCTGGATCGATGGTCGGTGGCAGCACGACGTTCTGCTGCGCGTCGACGACACCGGCCACTGGCGCGAAGTCCGGCCCGGAGTCGCTGCGCCACCGCCGGACGCGACCGTGCTCGCGGGGCCCGTGCTGCCCGGGATGATCGATGCGCACAGCCATGCCTTTCAGCGCGCGTTCGCCGGCCTGTCCGAACGGCGCGCCGATTCGGCAAACGGTGTCGACGATTTCTGGAGTTGGCGCGACCGCATGTACGGCGTCGCCCTGCGCATCGACGCGGATCAGTTGCGCGCCGTCGCGGCGCAGCTCTATGCGGAGCTTCTGCAAGGCGGCTACACGCAGGTCTGCGAATTCCACTACCTCCAGCATGCGCAAGATGGAAAAGCTTACGACGATCCGGCGACGCTGTCGTGGGCGCTCGCCGATGCCGCGGCCGAGGCCGGCATCGGCCTGACGGTGCTTCCCGTTCTCTACGAGCGCGCCGGCTTCGATGCGCCCGCGTTGCGCCACGACCAGCGCCGGTTCCGGTCGACGCCGCAAAGCGTTCACGCGTTGTACGCTGCCGTTCAGGCAGCGCGCCGCCCGTTGCTCAATGCCGGTGTGGCGATTCATTCGATCCGGGCCGCGTCGGCGCCATCGATCGAAGAGCTGCTGCGACACGTCGGGTCCGAAGAGCTGCCCATTCATATCCACATCGGCGAGCAGGTTCGCGAAGTGGAAGAGTCGATTGCAGTCACCGGTGCGCGTCCGATCGAGTGGCTCTGCCGTGAATTCGCGCTCGATCGACGCTGGCAGCTGGTGCACGCCACGCATGCCACTCCCGACGAGATCGGCGGCGTCGCGGCGCGCGGCGCCGGCATCGTGGTCTGCCCCACGACCGAAGCGAACCTCGGCGATGGCCTGGCCGACCTGCCGCGCTGGCTCGACGCCGGCGTGCCGCTCGCGCTCGGATCCGACAGCCAGGTTTCGCGCCATTGGGTCGAAGAGATGCGCTGGCTCGAGTACGGGCAGCGCCTCCTGCAACGACAGCGCAACGTCAGCGCCACGGCGCAGCAATCCTCGACGGCCGGGCGCTTGCTCGAGCGCATCCTGGCGAGCGAAGGACGCAGCGCGGGGTTCCCGCAATGGGGCCTCGTCGCCGGGGCGCGGGCCGATGCGCTGGTGGTCGATGTGGCCGCTCCGGGCGTGCACGGCGTACCGCCCTCGCACGTTCTCGATGCGCTGGTCTTCGCCACCGACGGGCAGGTCTTTCGGGAGGTCTATGTGGCCGGCCGACAGGTCGTGGCCGAAGGATGCTGCATCGGACGTGCCGATATCGAAAGTCGCTTCGGCGCTTGCATGGCGTCGCTATGGAGCGACGCAGGCAGCGAATTCGAGGCGCGGACAACGAGCTGACGGCTCGCTCGCTGCGGATGCCATGGACTTGCTATTGCTTGCGAAGAACGTTGCAGACCGCGTGGATGCCGAGGCGGACAATGCCACGGTGGCCGTTGCGGTTTGTGTGTCGACATTCACGGCAACGTCGTCCTGATGCATCGCATGAAGGTGTGTACCGCTCTTTCGATCGAGCTGTCGGACTGAATCGAGTCCGACGCAGGCCGACATCTGCCAGCGGAAAGCCTATACGTCCGCACTCGTGCAAATGCGAACGGCCGATCTCGTTGCGCTGGCACCGCAGGCTTGGCATATAGCCGCAGGGCGGCCGCCGTGATCAGGCACTATCGCTTCAAGGCTCGTATTGGCCGAGAGGCACTGGCGCGCCGGGAAGCGTTGTCCGAGCCGATCCGAACGGCGGCCTGGAAGGCGCAGTTGCGGCTGACCCAACGGTTTGCCGCACTGCGAGACTGAGGGGTGCAGATCAACAAGGCGTGCGTGGCTGTCGCGCGCGAACTGGCCGGCTTCATCTGGGCTATCGGCCTGCAGGCCCAACGAGAGGAGGCACAAGCGAGCTGAACATGGCGTGAGCTGGGATCGCTCCGGTGATGCGACACGGGCCCCGACAGGGCAACCCTCGGCCACACTACAGGGGCACCGCAAGGCAGATCCCCGACCCTAGAGCGAGGCAGGCCCGCGACGGATCGATGAAGTGCTGATAACCAATCCGCGATTGACAGCGGCGACCATATGAGTGCAGTGCGCTCGAATTGATGAAGCTTATGTCGTGCTGCACACTCATACGCTCCAGGAGGCTGGAGCGATGCGAGTTGCCGACAGTATCGAATTGGACGCGCAGGTCGAGCGGGCGCATCTTCCAAGCGCAGGCGCTTGGACGCGCAGGTCGAGCGGGAGCTGCGCATCTTCCAAGCGCAGGCGCGTTGAGGCTCGTGTGCAGCAGCGCGCCAGAGTGATTCTGCTTGCCGCTAAGGGCCGGCAGAACAAGGACATTGCCGTTGAGGTCAATCTCGATCGACGCCAAGTCGCGCTGTGGCGCCGGCGCTTCATTGAAGGCGGTGTCGAGGCGCTGCTGCAAGACGGGCCGCGCTCGGGGCGAACGCCGAGCGTGACGGCCGAGGTCGAGTCTGTCATCGTCAAGACGACGCTGCACACAAGCCCGAGGCGGCCACGCACTGGAGCATACGCACTCTTGCCGCGCATCTGGGCCTGGGTGCGACGACCATTCGCCGCGTCTGGCGGCGCAATGGCCTCAAGCCGCATCTGCAACGCACCTTCAAGCTCTCGCGCGATCCGCGCTTCGAAGACAAGCTGGTCGATGTCGTCGCCAGTCTTGCGTACAACTATCATTCGCTCCGATGGCTGACTTCGTTTCGCCGCTCCGTCGAGGATCTGACGCTGCCTCCTTAAGCCGCGCCAGCGCTGTCGAAGCGAGATCTCACAGGGATGTTCCATGGGACCGTTGATCGTCGTTGTAGTGATCGTCGTCGTTTTGCTGACAGGGCTTCGTATTGCGCAGGAATATGAACGTGGCGTTGTATTTCGCCTCGGTCGCTTCGCCGGTCTGCGGGGACCAGGTCTGTATTGGATCATTCCTCTTGGCATTGAACGCACGGTGCTCGTCGACATACGGACACGAACCGTTTCGGCCGAGCAGCAGGAGACGATCACGCGCGACAGTGTCACCGTAAAGCTCAATGCGGTGCTGTGGTATCGAATCGTCGATGCGGCGAAGTCCGTCATTGCGGTCGCGGACGCGCCTGCGGCGGTCTATCAATTGGCGATGACAAGCCTTCGCAATTCGATCGGCAGACATGACCTGGACGAGGTCTTGCAGGAACGAGACAAGATCAATGAGTTGCTGCGGACGAACATTGCTGGGCTGACCGGTCAATGGGGTATCGAGGTCGAGCGCTTCGAGATGAAGGACGTCGAGCTGCCCGGGGCGATGCAAGAGGTCATGGCGATGCAAGCACAAGCTGTTCGCGAGAAGCGCGCTCGTATCATCAAGGCCGAAGCGGAACTCGAGGCGTCGAAAATGCTCGCTGAGGCGGCTCAGCAAATGGCCAACAATCCGGTGGCGGTCGAGTTAAGGCGGATGCAGATGGTGTCGGAAGTCGGCGCAGAAAATAACAGCACTACTATCTTGATGATCCCATCGGACTTCGTTTCGGTCGCAAAAAGTCTAGGCGACTACCTGCGCGAGCGTACATCGAAATGAAAGCCCGGCAGTGCCGAACGAGGTGTTTTCTCTGGCGGCTTAACGTTGGCAGTCTCGTCACCTCAACCGACGCTCCAAAGTCCGTGTCCCAACCAGTGCGAGTTGGACCCCCCGCGCAGGCGTCCGCTTTGCGTCCAGCAGCGCCAGTTCGACACTTTGACGAGCTGTCACCCGGTTGGCGCTTGACGTTGGCTGGCAGCAGATTTCGTCCAACGACCGCTTTGGAGGTCTGGTCACCGTGCACGGACGCCAGGCAGCGTTAGCTGTACCCTTGAAAGTAGTCATTGCCAACGTAAATCTCGCGTCGCGTGAACGACTGGAAGTGGTCGACTGCGTGAGTACGCGTATGCGCCAGCAAGCCGACCTCGGCCGTAAAGCCTGGTTGCTCGAGTGACAGCAACCTGGAAGCGCTGGGAACTGGCGGTCCCGGTAGAGTCGAGATGTGGCGCGTTGGCTGTAGCCAAGTTCTTCGGTCATCACCATCTAAGTGGCACCGGCCGATTCGCCCGCTCTAGCTCCGTTTCCACATCCCGCTCATCGAACCGGACAGGCGGATTTCCCGCATCCGGCTCTCGGACAAGACCTCACGCCTTCACCCACGGCTGGTCGCTTCCGCGTGCGGTCAGGCGTACGAGCCCGAAGTGCCCGTAAAGGTGCTGGAGTGGATATGCCCCGCCCTTGCGTCGCCTGACCTTGTACTTGTTTCGCAACCACCGGCGCAACCGCGGTGCGGTGTAGCTGTCTAGCGCGCGATACGCTTGGCTGACAGTCCCTACTTGGAAGTAGTTCGCCCAGCCTCGCAACGCGCGGTTCAACTTGTCCACCTTCTCCGTGGTCTCTTGCCATCCTGTCTTCAGGTCGGTCAGGTCGTGGACCTTCTCGACCATGCGGCGGATGCTCTTCTTCGACGGCCACATGCCCAGTCGGGCCTTGCCGGTCGTCTTCGAATACATCCGCCCGAACGTGTACCCAAGGAAGTCGAACTGCCCTTGCGGTACCTTGCAGATTCGTGTCTTCTCCTCGTTGACAGTCAGCCTCAGCTTGCCCATGAGTTCGCGCATTCGGGTCAGTGCCTCTTCGGCCTTGCCCTTCCTGCACAGAATCACGAGATCGTCGGCGTAGGTCACGATGCGACTGCCAAGGCTTTTCTCAAGCCCGAGCTTCTTCCATCCCAGTACGAACCGGCGCATGTAAAGGTTAGCCAGCAGTGGTGAGATGGGTGAGCCCTGCGGAATGCCGCGGCGCTGATCCTTGGCCTCCGTCGTTCGTGTCTTCCTTCCTCGATCGTCGGTTTCCTCCACGGAGCATTCCAGCCACATCTTGATCAGATGCAGCACACGCCGGTCCACGATGCGCCGCGCGAGCGACAACATCAGTTCGGCGTGCGGGATGCCCCCGAAGTAGTCCGCGAGGTCGGCGTCTACGACTTCCGGGTGGCCTCGGAACAGCGTTTCTTCCACCTCGATCACCGCCTGCTGGGCATTGCGGCCCGGCCGGTAGGCGTACTGCTCGGGTGGAAGATCGGCTTCGAAGATCGGATCGAGCACCGGCATCGCTGCTGTCATGCACACCCGATCACGCAGGGTCGAGATGCCCAGCGGCCTGAGCTTGCCGTTGGCCTTCGGGATGAACACTCGTCTGATGGGGTCCGGTCGGTACGTCTCTTCCTTGAGCGCAAGCGCCAATTCGCCGAGCCACCGCTGCACGCCGTACGCCTCGACATCCGCAAAGTCCTGGCCATCCACGCCCGGTGCGCCCATGTTGGAGCGGCACTGAGCCCGGGCATGGGCCAGGATGTCTTCGCGGCTGATCTTGTCGTACAGCGCGTAGAAGCGGTAGCCGGCTTCGGCCTTCGCTTTCGCGTGTAACGCCATCTGCAGCTTCTGAACACTTTTCGGAGTTGCTAGGTTGCCCAATCTCCAGGTCCCTCGCTACTTGCTGCGTTCGTCTTGAACTGAGGTCCCTTCCCTCCACCGGCGTTACCCGGCCTCAGCGGTACTGCGAACCTCTCCGCCACCCCAGGGCGCCCCGCCTGTCCGTCACCGGCGTCCGGTTGGTCGTCCCCGACCACGCCAAGGGGCTTCCCGTGTTGCGCGCGCTTCCCTTGTTGCGTATTTCAGCGATCGTGGACGCGCAGATCAGATTGATCGTGGACGGCGTTTCAGCGTGATCGTGGACGCACGCGGGGTTGCGCGCAAGCGAAGGGTTCAATGTACTTCAATCGTCCACGATCAGCCTGAAACGCTGGTCCGCGAAGCGATGGCTGGGAGTGCTCGGTGCAGACTTATCCACGGTGGCGGGCGTCGCTTGCGACGAACGCACGACGCGGTGGGTA
>JBDTIO010000357.1:0-2609 GCA_039936375.1 Caldimonas sp.
GTGGTGGCTCAGCCAGGCGTGGCACTGGGCGAGCGCCTGCGGATGGGCGCAAACTGCTTCGATCCCGTCGGTCGATTCGACGCGGCGCAGCAGGTTGTGCCGCACATAGAGGCTGGTCTCGCCGACGATGATGAGCGGGGTCGTCAGGAACAGATCGAGCGAGCGCGTGACGACGCCTTCACTCGAGTTCTCGACCGGCACGACGCCGAAATCCGCGGCGCCGGCGCTCGTCGCGTGAAAGACCTCGTCGGCGTTGGCGCAGATGACCTTGACGATCGACGAGCCGAAGTAGGCCAGTGCGGCCTGCTCGCTGAAAGTGCCGGCCGGCCCGAGATAGGCGACGCGCGTCGGCGTCTCGAGCGAGCGGCAGGCCGACATGACCTCGCGCCAGATTGGCGCGACGCTCGCGTCGGGCAAGGGACCGGGGTTCTCGCGCTTGAGGCCGTCGATCACCGCGGCCTCGCGCTCCGGCCGAAAGGCCGGCGATCCTTGCGCTCGCTTCATGGCGCCGATCGTGCAAGCCAGGTCGGCACGGCGGTTCAACAGGGTCAGCATCTCCCGGTCGAGCGTGTCGATCTGGACGCGCAGCGCGCCGAGTTCGGTGTCCTTGGCGGACGCGGACGAGGCCATTCGAGACGTCGCTCTCGACTACCTGCTCGGCGCCCGGCCCGGCGGCGGGCGAGCCGGAGGCGTTGCCGCGGGTGATGGGGCGGGAGCAGTCTTCGGCAAGCCCAGAATGACGCGAATCCGGCTGTCCAGAGCCTGCAGCTTCGGATCGACCACCGGCTGCGCGTCGGCAAGAAGCTTCTCGACGAATTTGTCGCGCATCTCGACGCTGAGCTGCTGGAATTTCTTGCTCACGGGAGAGTCGAGCCAGGCAACGAGTTGCCTCAGCTCGTCTTCGCTCATCTTCTCTTCGAGGACCGCGCCGATCGTCGTCGGCGCGATGCGCAGCGCGCGTTCGCGCACCAGCGGATAGGCCTCGTCGGCGTACTTGCGCCCCTCGGCCTCGACGGCACGGCCCATTGCCTCGCGCTTGTCCGCAGGCGCGACCTGGATGGCGCGGCCGGCCTGCTGCAGCATCTGCTCCGCGGGCCGCTCGACGATGGTGTGCGCGATGTCCTCGATCTCGCCTTGCTCGCTTTGGAGCACCTTCTGCACCAATGCCTTCTTGGTGCTGCTTTGTGCGCCGGCGTTCGTCAGGAGCCCGATCGCGACGCAGGCACCGGCGAGCCAGATCCTGGACGGGCGCGTCGTCATTCGATCTCTCCGTCTGGCGCCGCGTTGCCGGGTTCGTCGCCGTCCGGCCCGTCGGCGATGTCGTTCTCGGCAGCGTCGTTCTCGACGATGCGTTGCAGCCCGATCAGCTTGGCGCCGTCGTCGAGCGCGATCAACGTGACGCCCTGAGTCGCCCGGCCGAGCTCGCGGATCTCGGCGACGCGGGTGCGCACGAGAACACCGCTGCCGGTGATGAGCATGATCTCGTCGTCGGGCCGGACCAGCGTGGCGGCGACGATCTTGCCGTTGCGCTCGGTCTGCTGGATCGCGATCATTCCCTTGGTGCCGCGGCCGTGCCGCGTGTACTCGGCGATGCTGGTGCGCTTGCCGAAGCCGTTCTCCGACGCCGTCAGCACGCTCTGCGTTTCGTCCTCGGCGACGAGCATCGCAATCACGCTTTGCGTCGTGTCGAGCGCCATGCCGCGCACGCCGCGCGCGCTGCGGCCGACCGCACGCACGTCCTTCTCGTCGAAACGTACCGCCTTGCCGCCGTCGCTGAAAAGCATGACGTCGTGCAGGCCGTCGGTGAGCGCGGCGCCGATCAGGTAGTCACCGTCGTCGAGGTCGACGGCGATGATGCCGGCCTTTCTAGGGTTGCTGAACTCGTCGAGGCTGGTCTTCTTGACGACGCCCTGCGCCGTTGCCATGAAGATGAAGTGATCGGCCGGAAAGCTGCGAAAGCCGCCAGTCAGCGGCAGCACGACGTTGACCTTCTCGCCGGCTTGCAGCGGGAACATGTTGACGATCGGCCGGCCGCGCGAGCCGCGCGAGCCCTGCGGCACTTCCCACACCTTCAGCCAATAGACGCGACCGAGCGTGGTGAAGCACAGGATGTAGTCGTGCGTGTTGGCGATGAAGAGCTGCTCGACCCAGTCGTCTTCCTTGTTCTGCGTCGCCTGCTTGCCGCGGCCCCCGCGCCGCTGCGCGCGATATTCCGACAGCATCTGGCTTTTGATGTAGCCGGTGTGTGAGAGCGTCACGACCATGTCTGTCGGCGTGATCAGGTCCTCGGTCTCGAGGTCGGTGGCGTTCTTCTCGATGTAGCTGCGTCGCGCGCCGAGTTTGGTCTGTCCGAACTCCTGCTTCAGCGCCGCGAGCTCTTCGCTGATGATGGTCGTCACCCGCGCCGGCGTGGCGAGGATGCCGAGCAGGTCGGAGATCTGCGTCATCACTTCGCGGTACTCGCCGAGGATCTTGTCCTGCTCGAGCCCGGTCAGTCGCTGCAGGCGCATCTGCAGGATCTCGGCGGCCTGGTCGTCCGACAGACGATAGAGCCCGTCGGCCTGCAGGCCGAAATTCGGCGACAGGCCTTCGGGGCGATAGGCATCGCT
>JBDTIO010000358.1:0-4950 GCA_039936375.1 Caldimonas sp.
GATGACGAAGTGGCACGCATGCTCAGTGAGAGTTTCGGCGCCGCCGAGGCCGACATGGCCGAACGAAGCTTGCGCGAGGCGCAAGTGGATGCCGATCGCCTGCTCGCGGCGACTGCCGCTGCGCTAGCGGCCGATGGTGATCTGCTTTCCGCCGAAGCCCGCTCGCGAATCGACGCTTCAACGGCCGGCCTTCGCGAGGTCAGCGGCGGTGCCAACCGCGGTGTGATCGATGTTGCGCTCAAGACACTGGCCGCAGCCACTGAAGACTTTGCCGCCGAGCGCATGAACCGGGGCATTCGCCGCGCGTTGGCGGGCCGCCGAGTCGAGGACGTCTGACCATGCCGGTCATCAAGGTCCTTCCGCACCCCGAGTATTGTCCCGCCGGCAAGGAGATCGAAGCCTCTACCGGCGAGTCGATCTGCGAGGTTCTGCTCGAAAACGGCATTCCGATCGAGCACGCCTGCGAGATGAGCTGTGCCTGCACGACCTGCCATGTCGTGGTCAGGCAGGGATTTGCTTCTCTTGGCGAGCCCGATGAAAGCGAAGAAGACCTGCTCGACCGCGCCTGGGGTCTGGAGCCGACGTCTCGGTTGTCGTGCCAGGCGATCCTGGCGCGCGACGACGTGACAATCGAGATTCCAAAATACTCGATCAATCACGCGAAGGAAAAACACTGAGCGGGTTGCGTTCCCGCGCCGCGATCGGGCGCCGTCTCAGGCGTCAGCGATCGCCCTGCGTGGCCGGGGTGCCGCGGCGCAACCAGCTCAGGCGGCCGATCGAGTCGAAGAACGAATCGGGAGCGCTGCCGTCCCGCTCTTCCAGCACGCCGCGGGCATCGAGCATTTGCAGGAGATTCTTCAAATCGCTCTTTTTCAGCCCGCTCACCTCGCATAGCTGGGCGATCGACATGAAGCGCAGCGACATGTCGCTCAAGACGCGGCGATGAGCCGTTCGCTTGAACTCGGCCGGCAGTTCCGGCCAAGCCAGGAGTCGGTACTCTTTCATCGTCCGGGGACGGCTCACTGGGGCCTTTTGCGAAGGGGGAGCACGAGCGTACCCCGCTGCACGACGCAGCGGGGAGGGCAATTGCAAGCGCTTTCGTGATATTTGCGACAGAAGATTTCCGCGGCGGCTGGACGGTGCGTGGCCGCAGATCGTGACGAGGGTCGACCCTTAAGTGGCAATCTCCTCGGCACTAAGCCGTCATCGCTTCCAGCATTCTCTCGGCGTTGGCGCAAGCCTGAGCTTGCCAAGGCAGGGAAAAGATGGCGTTGTTCAGATGCAGGATGCGTTTGAACGAATCGACAGGCTGACCTCCCTCGCCGAGGAGAACGATGTTCGACAGTACTGTCATGGGGTCGGCCATGGCGACGACGCCCGGCCTGACTTCGCGCCAGTCCCACGCGATGCCGACCATTTTGTCAGGCGCCGTCTGACACCCCCACAGCGATTGCCCATGGCGCAGGCCGTTATTGCCCTCATCGACGTGCGAGGATGTGCCAAGATGGCGAAGCTCGTTGACGGAACCGTCCCATTCGGCGAGACGCATGCCGACTTCGCTCCAACTCGTGATTTGCCAGGCGGGAACTTGCATGATTGCTGCTCTTGAAGGTTGCGACGCACTCAGTATTCGGCGTTGGAGCGATCAGGGGCAAGCTGTCAACCTCTGTAGGGACGACCCGTTTTCCGTGAACGAATGAGGCTTCAGCCGTACCTCGACATCAGTCAGAGCGACGACCTGCCCACCTTTGAGCGTCGGCTGATCGAGTTCAGCCACGAGTTCGAGTTTGGGCTGGTCAACGCAATGGTTGTTGTCAAGCCTCCCGGAAGGGACGCGGTCTGCGTGAGTGTTGGCAACGTCCCCGAAGCGTTCGCCCAGTCGTTCCAAAACATCGAAGACTCAAAGCGAGATCCTGTTCTCAAGCGCCTAAGGAAGATGAATGTTCCATTTACCTATGACCAGGATCTCTACGTTCGTGACGGTGCGGGCGACCTGTGGGAGGAGCAGGCGAAGTTCGGATATCGCACAGGGATATCTGTCGCTCTCCATTTGCAGGACCACAAGCACTTCTTGCTGGGTGTCGACCGCGTAGAAGCTCTTCCAAGCGATATTGACGAAGTAACCGATCTACTTGCGTCCCTGCAACTGCTCGCTGTGCACGCGCAGGACGCAGCGTTAAGACTGCTCGGAGTTCAAGCCGGGGTTGGGGAAGTGCCACGACTAACAGCCCGAGAACTTGAAGTTCTCAAATGGACAATGGACGGAAAGTCCGCTTGGGCCGTTGGCGAGATTCTTTCGGTCAGCGAGAATACAGTGAACTTTCACTTGCGGAATGTGTTTCGCAAGCTGGGATCGTCGTCAAAGCATCAAGCAGTGCTGAAGGCGATGTCTTTGGGGCTGTTGTAATTCCCGAACGTTTCTCGAGAGGGGTGGGGCAAGAGAGCCTCCTACAAACGTTTGTAGCTTCGAAAAGCGTCCAACCTTTGCTGAAATCCGGTTATCCCGCTTGGGAACATAACAGGAGATCGGCATGTGCGAAGTTTTCGCCTTTCCTCGAGGCGGTTTCTGACAAGATCTGCGGGCTGCTAGCCGAGCCACAAGTGATTGCCAGACATCGGCGACTACCGCCTTGTGCGAAGTTGCCATTCGATGTCTATCCGTGGGTTCTGTTCGTCTTGTAGTTCGGCGTTCAGTGTCGCTGTGCCGTTCTGCAAGAGGGATGGGGGTCAATGCTTTCGCCCCGAGTGGCTCTTCTCGTCGCACGGCGACGTCGCTCGAACGAATAGAAGATCGCGCATTGCTAACGATCTACGGTGAGCAAAACCGACGCTATCGAGTGGGGCCTGCTCAGCAACAAATGTCCCGTGCGTTGACCTCGCCTAGGCCGTGCGGGCCGTGCGGTTTCGCGCGATGCGGGCGGGCATGTGTTGAAGTTTCTCGATGCACGCCTTAGGCATCGAGACGTCATGTGACGAAACAGGCATCGCGCTAGTCCGGGCGAGCGAAGCCGGGGTTCCACATCTCTTAGGACACTCCCTGCACAGCCAAGTTGAGATGCATGCCGCCTACGGTGGCGTGGTCCCCGAGCTGGCGTCGCGAGATCACATCCGTCGCGTGCTGCCGCTGCTGCGCCAGGTGCTCGACCAAGCCGATATCGACGTGGGTGAAATCGATCTCGTTGCCTTTACGCGTGGCCCGGGTCTCGCTGGCGCGCTTTTGGTCGGTGCCGGTATGGCAAGTGCACTGGCGGCTTCGCTCGGCAAGCCGTCACTCGGCATCCATCATCTCGAGGGCCATCTGCTGTCGCCGTTCCTGTCGGCGAATCCTCCGTCGTTCCCGTTCGTGGCGCTTCTCGTCTCAGGGGGCCACACGCAATTGCTTGCGGTCGCCGATGTCGGCGCTTATGAGCTCCTAGGTGACACCATCGACGACGCTGCCGGCGAAGCCTTCGACAAGTCCGCCAAGCTGCTCGGTCTCGGCTATCCCGGTGGCCCCGCGCTCGCGCGTCTCGCCGAGTTCGGCGATCCGACCGCTTTCGCGCTGCCGCGTCCGCTGATGAATCGTGACTCGCTCGACTTTTCCTTCGCCGGACTGAAGACGGCCGCACGCAGGCATGCTCTGAAGCTCGAAGGCAGCACTTGCGAGCAATCACGGGCCGACCTCGCCGCTTCCACGCAGGAGGCGATCGTCGACGTTCTTGTCCGCAAGTCGATGTTGGCCCTCGATCGCACGGGCTTGCAGCGCCTGGTCGTCGCCGGCGGCGTCGGCGCGAACCTGGTCTTGCGCGCCCGCCTGGAGGCGGAATGCAAAAAGCGCCAGGCCCGGGTTCACTACCCGGAACTGGCGCTGTGCACCGACAACGGCGCGATGATCGCGCTGGCGGCGGCGATGCGCTGGCAACGCAGCATCGCCGTGACGACGGCGGATTACGCGTTCGACGTCCTGCCGCGCTGGCCCTTGACGGCCATCAGCAACAACGCCGCGGCAATGGCGCGATAGCGTCGCCGGCCGGCAGCGCCGACGAGCCTCAGGCGATGCAGAGCTGCGTTGCGCCGGTCGGCACCTTCTTGGCGAGCGTCAGCGTCAACACGCCGTTCTCGAACTTTGCCTGCGACGCCGCTTGATCCACCTCGGCAGGTAGGACGACGGTACGCGAATAGACCGACGCGGAACGCTCGCGATAGAGCACGCGTTCGGCGACCGGTTTCGCATCGGCGATCGCCTGGGCTTCGCCTTGCGGCTGGGCCGGCATTTCGCTCGCTGCAGCGCTCGTCAGCGTGACGCGACGGCCTTCGATCGAGACCTTGAGTTGCTCGCGGGTCGCGCCCGGAACGTCGAGAACGACGGCGTATGCGCTGTCGTTCTCCGAAACGTCCATCGCCGGCGTACGGCTCTCGGCGCTGGACTTGACGCCGCCGAAGTAGCGGTCGAACGATTCGTCGAACAGGCGGTCGAGTGCAGTGCTGAACGCGGGAACGACGCGTGCGCGCGGCGTGAGCGCCGGGTTGTGGGAAAGAGGTAGAACGAACACGAGGCATCTCCTACGATTTCATTGGTCGCGGCCCGTTGCTGCAACCTTGCCGTCCAAGTGAGAGCGGAGCCTTTGTTTTGAATGCCCGAGCCGATCGAGGCCCAGACAATCGTCGGCGGAAAGCGGACCGCGTCGGCGTTCCCCGCTCGATCGGCTGCTGCGTCTATAATCACAAGCTAAGCTGCAAGGCAGCACCCCACACGGCGCCGGTCGGTTTCACCAGCGTTCGCGAGTCGACCTTCGAAACCGTGGCACGGCCCTCGAGGCCGGCGCTCGGTTTCACTTCAGGAAACGAGATGCCAGCCACCATTGAACACAAGGCCGAGATCGTCAAGGCGCACGCCCGTGCCGCCACCGACACCGGCTCCACCGAAGTGCAAGTCGCCCTGTTGACCGATCGGATCAACGAGCTCACGCC
>JBDTIO010000359.1:0-5008 GCA_039936375.1 Caldimonas sp.
AGCTGACGTCGCCTTGCGCGCTTTCGGCCTCGTCGACGCCCATGATGCGTACCGTCCGCTCTTCGCCGCGATCGTTGACGTAGCGCACGCTCGCGCCGAAGAAGATCTGCTCGTTGCCATGGTGCAGCGACGGATCGACAACTTCGGCGATGTCGAGCCGCTTGCCCAGAAAACGAATGCGCCGGTCGATCTCGCGCAGACGCTTCTTGCCGTAGAGGTAGTCGCCGTTCTCGGAACGGTCGCCGTTCTTCGCCGCCCAAGACACGATCTCGACGACCTTGGGCCGCTCGTCGTCGAGCAGGCTCATCAGCTCGGTGCGCAGGCGCTGGTAGCCGCTCGGAGTGAGGTAGTTCTTGGCGCCCTCGGGCAGCGGCGGCGCGGCAATCTCGTCGCCGGCGTCGTCATCGCCGGCAGCGTCGGTCTCGCGCGTGAAGGCCTTGTTCATCTCGTTTCCCGGGTCCGCTGCGCGAAAGGCGCGGTGCGGGCATGATGATCGCTCCACCAGAAAATCCTCACTCGAAAGAACCCATTCATGGCCACAACCCGAAACGTCGCCGTCGTCGTCGGCAGCCTGCGCAAGGCATCGTTCACCCGCAAGCTCGCCCTGGCCATGAAGGCGATGGCACCGGCGTCACTCGCCCTGGAGATCGTCGAGATCGGCCAGCTGCCGCTCTACAACCAGGATGACGACGCCAATCCGCCGGCCCTGTCGGCAGCCTTCAGGCAACGCATCGGCGAGTCTGATGCCGTCCTGTTCCTGACGCCCGAGTACAACCGCTCGGTGCCCGGGGTGCTGAAGAACGCGATCGACATCGCTTCGCGTCCCTACGGCAAGAGCGCCTGGGACGGCCGGCCCGCCGCGGTGGTCAGCCTGTCGCCCGGGGCGATTGGCGCGTTCGGGGCCAACCATCACCTGCGTCAGTCGCTCGTCTTTCTCAACATGCCGACGATGGCACAGCCCGAGGCCTACATCGGCGGCGCTGCCGACTTGTTCGACGAGCACGGAGCGATCAAGAAGCCCGAAACGAAACAGTTCCTGGAAAAATTCCTGGCCGCGTTCTCGAGCTGGATCGACAAGACGGCAAAGGCGCCTGCCTGAGCCGCACGCCAACGACGACGTCGGATCAGCGCGTCGTATCCATCTTCACCGCGGCGCCCGGTGGTGGCGCGTCGGCAGGTGCCTGCAAGTGCTTGCCCGAGAGCCACAGCGCCAGCACGAGGATCGAGCTGGCGCTGGTCCACGAGCCGACGACGCGCACGAGGACCAGCAGCCACGGCTTCTTCAGCGAATTGACGACCGATGCGATGCCCAGCAAACACAGGCTGGCGCCGATGCCGGCGCCGGAAAGCGCCGCAAGCAATGCGCCGCCGTGGAACGCATCCGGGTTCGACCCCATGCCGACGCCGGCGCCGAAAGCGGCCGCAACGACGGCATAGGCAAACGCCGGAAGAGCAAGCGACATCGCGACGGCGCCTCCCGTCAGCGTCGCGAGAACAAGCAGCGCCAGCTCGGCATCGAAGATCCAGCCGAGTGCGGCGCAACACAGGCCGATCAGCACGCCCGCCGCAAAGCCGAGCAGCGCGCTCTCGGCTCGGGCGATGCCGCGCTGGCCGATCATCAGCGCCAGGGCGACGAGCGAAATCAGATGCGTCGGCTCGACCAGAGGATGCAGCAGCCCGGCGGAGAAATGATCGATCCCCTGAATCGATCCATGCGCCGATGCCGCGCCCGACGCCGCCAGCAGCGCGACGAAGAAGACGCGGCGCCTCACGCCGTGGCGTATCCCGTCAGGAACGCGACGCCGGCCATCGCGATCGCCGCGCCCACCGCACGCACGGCGACCTTGCCCGCCGGCCAGCGAACGATCAGGCCGATGGCGATGCCGACCAGATGCAGCATGCCGGTGGCGATGACGAAACCGAGGCTGTAGGCGAGCGGATCGGCGGCCTTGGGCAGCTCGACGCCGTGCGCGTAGCCGTGAAAGATCGCGAACGATCCGACGATGACCGCGGCGACCCAGATCGGCGGCCGGATGGCAAAGGCCACGACCGCGCCGAGGACGATCGCCGACAGGGCGATGCCCGTTTCCACGTCCGGAATGTGCAGACCACTGACGCCGATCGCGCCGCCGATCGCCATCACCATCGGGAAGACGATCGGCAGCACCCAGATTGCCGGCCGGCCGAGGAACGCACCCCACAGGCCCACCGCGACCATCGCGACGATGTGATCCCAACCGAGGATCGGGTGCATGAAGCCGCTCGAAAAGCCACCCGCAATGCCGCCGCCCGGGTGCGCCGACGCGGAGCCCGCGAGGACGAAGAGGATCAGGGCAAGACTTGTCTTTCGCATCGACCTACTTACGGGTTGGAGCCTCGATCGGATGCGACCTTAACCGACCGGGCGTCGCTTCGCTCAGGCGTGCGCCTCACTCTGCTGGCGTGATTGCACGCGAGCGCCCTCGGCGCCGGCCAGCGGCACGCTGAAGCCGATGCGGGTCTGGCCTTCCGCACTCAAGGCGCGAACGCTGCCCGAGTGCATGCTCGCCACCGCCTTGACGATCGCCAGCCCGAGGCCGTGACCATGTGGACTGCCCGGCAAGCTGCGTGCCGCGTCGACCCGATAGAAACGGTCGAAGAGCCGCCGCACGTGCGGCTCGGCGATCGGCTCGCCGGGGTTGGCCACCGAGACCCAGACGTCGTCCCTGCCCTGCCTGATCTCGACGGTGATCTGGGCGCCCGCAGCCGAATGCTCGATCGCGTTCTGCAACAGATTGGACAGGGCGCGGCGAAAAAGCGCCGTCTCGATCGGCGCTTCGGCGTCGACGTCGCCGCTGATCTCGACGCTGGCGCCCAACTCTTCCAGCAACACCTCGTAGAAGTCGATCGTCTTCCTGACCTCCTGGGCGAGCGGCGTGCGCACCAGGCCGGTCGCGGCTTCGCCCTGATCGGCGCGGGCGAGGAAGAGCATGTCGTTGATGATGAGCCTCAGTTCCTCGAGCTCTTCGAGATTCGACTGCAGCAGTTCTTCGAGCTCGGCAACTGAACGCGGCCGCGACAGCGCCACCTGGGTGCCGCCGATCAGATTGGCGAGCGGCGTGCGCAGCTCGTGGGCAACGTCGGCGTTGAAGGCCTCGAGCTGCCGGTAGGCGTCTTCGAGACGGCCGATGGCGCCGTTGAAGGCGACGGCGAAGTCGGCCAGCTCCACCGGCAGATGCGACGCCTGCAGGCGTTGCGCCTGCGCCTTCGGCCGCAGCGCGCGCGCTTCGAGCGACAAGCGCTTGAGCGGGCGCAGGCCCACCCGCGCGATCCAGTAGCCGATCAGCATCACCGCGAGGATGGTCGCCAGCGACAGCGCGACGAGGGCGATCAGGAAGTCATGCAAGGTGTGCAGGTACGGCGTCGAATCGCTGCCGACGATCAGGCGCACCGCGGGCCGGTCCTTCAGCGGCTCGATGTCGCGCGACATGATGCGGATCGGCGCGGCGACGCTCGGCAGGGCGATCATGCCGGTGCCGTCGTCGTTGCGGATCATGTTCTGCATCGCCGCCATGCCCTTGCCGTACTGGAAGCGAGGGTCGTCGCTCAGCACCCAGAAGCGGATCCGGCCGTCGGGCGGAGTCAGTGTGTCCATCTTGGCCTGGACGCGGGCCCAGCGGTCGAGCGTGTCGACGCGCTCGATCGAGTAGCGCATGTTCTGCAGGTTGGTGCTCAGCTCCTGGTCCTGGTGCTGGACGAGCTCGTGCTGGAGCACGACGTAGAGCGCCGCGCCGATCGCCGCGAACGTGACCAGCGTCGCCGCCGCGAACATGGCGACGAGACGCGCCGTGATCGAGAGCTTCACGGCGTCGGCTCGGCCTCGCGCACTTCCATCACGTAGCCCATGCCGCGAATGGTATGCAGCAGCTTCGGCGTGAAGGCGCTGTCGATCTTGCCCCGCAGACGCTTGATCGCGACCTCGACGACGTTGGTGTTGCTGTCGAAGTTCATGTCCCAGACGAGCTCGGCGATCGCCGTCTTGGAAAGGATTTCGCCCTGGCGGCGCGCCAGCACCGCGAGCAGCGAGAACTCCTTGGCCGTGAGATCGATGCGCACGTTGCTGCGCCAGGCCTTGCGGGCCAGCAGGTCGACCTGCAGATTGGCGATCTTCAGCTGCGTCGACTCCAGGACGCGGCCGCGTCGGGCCAGTGCCTGCACGCGCGCCAGCAATTCGAGGAACGAGAAGGGCTTGACGAGGTAATCGTCGGCGCCGTCCTGCAGGCCCTTGACGCGGTCTTCGATGCGGTCGCGCGCGGTCAGCATGATCACCGGCGTCTGCCGCACGGCGCGCAGCTCGCGCAGCACCGAGAAGCCGTCGAGCTTGGGCAGCATGACGTCGAGCACGATCACGTCGTAGTCGTGCTCGAGGGCGAGATGCCGGCCTTCGATGCCGTCGTGCGCCAGGTCGACGACGCAGCCCTGCTCCGTCAGCCCCTTCTTCAGGTAGTCGGTCGTCTTCACCTCGTCGTCGACGATCAGCAGTTTCATGGTCACTCGGTCAGCTCGCCGGCGGTGCCAGGAGCTCAGGGATTGCCGGCGCCGGCAACAACGGCGTCTCGCCGCTCTTCCTCTTGCGCCTCGCCTCCTTGCGGCTCATGTACCAGTAGTGTGCGCGGTCGAGGTAGAGATAGACGACCGGCGTGGTGAAGAGCGTCAGCGCCTGCGACAGCACCAGGCCGCCGACCATCGCGAAGCCGAGCGGCCGGCGCAGCTCCGAGCCGGCCCCATGGCCGAGCATCAGCGGCAGGCCGGCGAGGAGCGCGCACATCGTCGTCATCATGATCGGCCGAAATCGCAAGATGCAGGCTTGATAGATCGCCTCCTCCGGCTTCATGCCCTGGTCGCGCTCGGCCGTGAGAGCGAAGTCGACCATCATGATGCCGTTCTTCTTGACGATGCCGATCAGCAGGATGATGCCGATCAGCGCGATCACGGTGAGGTCGTAGCCGCCGGCCATCAGGATGAGCAG
>JBDTIO010000360.1:0-3763 GCA_039936375.1 Caldimonas sp.
AGACGGCCGGAGGAAACGGGCTGCCGAGCATCGCGCCGAGGATGGCCCCCAGGCCGTCGGCCAGGAGGATCTTGCGCAGGTTGTAGTTGTCGCCCGCCGCCGACGCGCTCTCGACGTTGTTCATCCCCTCGGTGAAGTTGTAGATGCCCAGCGGAATCGCCGTGACGAGCAGCGGCGCGATCTGCGCCAGGCCCTTCCAGACGTCGCTCGAGAAGTAGGGCAGTCGCAGGCCGAACTGATCGAGCGACTGGGCCAGCGCGCCGGCCTGCACGTAGTCGCTCCAGCCGAGCAGCGAGGCGCCCCAGCCCAGGATGGTGCCGACGATCACGGCCATCAGGCCGCCGGGCAAGCCACCCGGCATGCGGACGTTGGCCATCCACGCGATCAGCACGATCGCAAAGCACGCCAGACCGATCCAGGGCGTTTCCCACATCTGGAACGCAGGGCGCATCGAGATGAACGCGATCGAGATGCCGGCGAGCGTGCCGAGCATCGCCGCACGTGGCGTCAGCGCGCGAATCTGCGGCCCGACGAAGGCGCCGATCAGCACGATGACGCCGATGATGAAGCACCAGGCCAGACCGGCGGCCCAGGCCGCCATCGGGTTCTTCGTCGTCAGGTAGGTCGGCAACATGATCAGGAAGACGACGATGAACATGTGCGGCACGCTCGGGCCGTACGGCATCGCCGTGACGTCGTTGCGGCCTTCCTTCTTCGCCAGTTGCCAGCCCAGGTACGCGTAGAAGAGGTTGCCGAGCGGCAACGCAATGCCGAGCGCAGGCAGGATGCGGCCGAAGACCGTGTCGGCCGGCAACTGCACCACCCCCAGGCACAACCCGGTCAGGACGATGACGTTGAGCAGGACGTTCGTGAACAGGCCGAAAAAGCCGTTCCAATCTCCCGGCACCCAGATGCGGACCGGTCCCCCGGTCGTGGCTTGATTCATTGCTGCCTCCTTGTTGTTGAAAGACCGGCCGCGCGGGTTTGTTGTGTGCGCGCCGGAGCATCTTCCGCAGTCACTGCGGCGGAATTCTTGAGATCCTTCGTCGCGGCCGCCGGGTCGCTGACGCTCGAACGCCAAGAGGCGCCAGTGCGGCCGTCACGATGCGATCCCCTCCGCCGCGACATAGGCGCGCCAGCCGCCGTGCTTGGTGATTTCGCGCTGACCCTCGACGAGCGCCGGCTCGCCGATCACGCCCAGCACGACCGTTTCGTCGGCCAGTCGCACCTTGCCGATCGTGAGCCCGGGTGGCTCGCTCTGCAGGATGCCCGCGAGTCCGCTGGCGGGCACCGCCCAGACCTCCAGCGCGACGGCGACGCCGCCGCCATCCGAGACTCGCACCATCGCCGGGTGCTCGTCGTTGATCGTCCACAACCGGTACGCGGGCTCGGTCATCGCCTCGCGCACGAAGGTGGCGTTGGCGGCGATCATGTTGCCGTTCAGCTTGAGCCCGCGCATCAGCGTGCCGTTGACGGCCAGCAGAGTCGCCGGCGGTCCGGCAGCCACGATGAGCGTGCCGGATCGGCCTTCGATGATGGCGCCGATCTGGTCGGGCGCGCCGATGACGCCGACCGCGCCCGGCGTGCTGGCCACGAAGTCGGCGACCGCGGCGACCTTCGGTTCCATGCTGCCGGCGCCGAATTCGCCCGCCGCGATGAGGGCCCGTGCTTCGTCGACCGTGATGCTGTCCAGCCAGCGCTGCTCGGGCGTGCCGAAGCGGATCGCGACCCGCGGCACGCCGGTCGGAATGAGCAGCATGTCGGCGCCCAGCGAGTGGGCGAGCAGTCCGGACGCGAGGTCCTTGTCGACGACCGCCTCGACGCCGACGAGACTGCCGTCGGCCTTCTCTGCGACCGGCACGCCGCCGCCGCCCGCCGCCACCACGACGGCGCCCGAGTCGAGCAGGGCGCGTATCTGATCGGTCTCGACGATCCTCCGCGGCTTCGGCGATGGCACCGTGCGCCGCCAGCCGCGACCGGAGTCTTCCATGATGGTCCAGCCGAGCTTTTTGGCCATCGAGCGGGCGCGCGCCTCCTTGAGGAACGGGCCGATGGGCTTGGTCGGATTGCGAAAGGCCGGGTCGTCGAGATCGACGACCGACAGCGTGACGACGGCGATCACGGGGCGCGCCAGGCCGCGCCGCGCCAACTCGTTGGTGAGCGCCTTGACGAACATGTAGCCGATCGCGCCCTGCGTGTCGGCCACCGCGTAGTCCACGGGCACCGGATCGACCTCGTGCTCGGCAATCTCGGAGCGGCGCAGGATGAAGCCCACCTGCGGCCCGTTGCCGTGCGAGACGACGAGCCGCCAGCCTTGCTCGACCAGATCGACGAGGTGGGTCGCCGTTCGCACGACGGTGTCGAACTGCTGCGGGATGGAGTCGTGCTCGGCGTCGGTGACGAGCGCGTTGCCGCCGAAGGCGACGACAGCGGTACGGGTCATGATGTGCTCCCGGGCGGAGTGGGCAGGGTCCTGGCCAAGGCGGCGAGGGCGCCGCTGAAGCACGCCATCGGTGCCGTCGTGATGCCGGCGCCGATCTGGCCCACTCCCGCCCGGCGATGGGCGATGCCGGTATTGATGATCGGCAGCACGCCCGAATCGGCGACGAGGCGGGCATCGATGCCGGCCGGCGTGCCACCGAAGTTGAGCGCCGGCAGGGTGAACGCCGGATTCGATCCGAGGGTGATCGACAGCATGCGGCGGCTGTTTGCTGTCGCGTCGGCCGGCGTGCCACCGACGAATTGCACGATCGCCGGCGACGCCGCCATCGCGAAGCCGCCCAGGCCATTGGTCTCGGTGATCGCCGAGTCGCCGAGGTCGGCCGTCGCATCGGCGATGCTGTAGCCGGGGAAATAGAGTCCGTCGATTGGGTTTGCCGGTGCCTGGAACCATTGGTCGCCGGTGCCCGAGAGGCGAACGCCGAACTTGACGCCATTGCGCGCCATCACCGTCACGAGGCTGCTGCCCGGCACACCGTGCGCGGCGTCAGACATCGTCTTGCACGCCGCCATCGAGATGTTCAGGAAGAAGTGGTCGTTGCCGGCGACGAAGGCAAGCACGCGCTGGATGACGCCACTGTCGAGCCCGGATCCGAGCAGCGACAGTGTCAGTCGCTTGAACAGCAGGCCGGAGGCCGCGGCATTGCGGTTGTGCAACTCGTCGCCCATGTGCAGTGCCTGCGCCATCAGCGGCTTCAGGTTGGCATCGGCAAGGCCCTTTACCGCCGCGCGCATCGCGGCGAAGAATTCGGTGCCCAGCCAGCGCAGGCGTTCCAGCACTTCCGGCGAGTTGGCGCCGAAGCGCAGGACCTTGCCGAGCCCCTCGTTGAGGTTGGAGAAGGCGCGGTTGCCGGCCGCCGTGTTCTCGACCACCCAGACCGGCATCGACGGGCTGATGATGCCGGCCATTGGCCCCACCGCGCCGTGCGCGTGGCAAGGGTCGAGCGCGATGGCGCCGGACGCTGCCATCGCCTCGGCCGCCTCGAGCGTCTTCGCCCAGCCTTCATAGAGGATGGCACCGCAGATCGCACCCTGTTGCGGCCCGCACATGTCGGCCCAGGCGATCGGCGGCCCGGCATGCAGGATTCGCCGCTCGGCGAGGCCGGGCATGGCGTCACGCGCCAGCACCAGATCGATGAGGCGCGGCTGCGCCGCGAGGTAGCGTTCGTAGGCGATTCGATTGGCCTGCTCGATTCGGGGGTCGCCGACCATGTTGGCCAAGGTCCAGCCGAGCGTCGCATCGGCGCCCGCGGGTGGCGCCCAG
>JBDTIO010000361.1:0-4719 GCA_039936375.1 Caldimonas sp.
CAGCGCATGCACGATCGCCAGGCGCGCATGGAAGACCGCATGAAGCGGATGTCGAAAGAGGCGCCGCGCCGATAATCAACTTCGCATGGACGGCATCGGGCTCCGCAAGGAGCCCGTATTGCGTTCACTGGCTGCAATGACACCTCGCCTTCTTCTCATCGACGACGACGCCCGCCTGGCATCGATGGTGGCCGACTATCTCGGCCACTGCGGCTTCGAGGTCGAGACCGCCGGTTCGCTGGCCGCCGGCCGCGTGCGGCTGGCGGCCGGCGGCTACGACGCGCTCGTGCTCGACCTCATGCTGCCCGACGGCGACGGCCTCGAGCTCTGCCGTGAGCTGCGCGGCGAAAGCCGCACCCGCCAGTTGCCGCTGCTCATGCTGACGGCCCGCGGCGAGTCGATGGATCGCATCGTCGGTCTCGAGCTTGGTGCCGACGACTATCTGCCCAAGCCCTTCGAGCCGCGCGAGCTGCTC
Source organism: Caldimonas sp. (assembly GCA_039936375.1). GTDB lineage: Bacteria > Pseudomonadota > Gammaproteobacteria > Burkholderiales > Burkholderiaceae_C > Schlegelella_A. The sequence continues at coordinate 476 of JBDTIO010000361.1, forward strand.
GCCCGCATCAAGGCCTTGCTGCGGCGCGCTTCGCCACAGCCGGCCGACGACGACGTCCTTCGCTTCGGCCGTCTCGAGATCGATCTCGGCGCTCGCGTTGCCCGGCTCGACGGCAAGGCCTGCGACCTGACCGGCCATCAGTTCGACTTGCTCGTCGTCCTGGCGCAAAGCCCGGGCCGCGTGCTGTCGCGGGATCAGATCATGGATTCGCTGAAAGGCCATCCGCTCGAGGCCTTCGACCGGTCGATCGACGTTCACATCTCGCGCATCCGCGCCGTCATCGAAGACGATCCGAAGGCGCCGCGCCGGGTTCTCACCGTGCGCGGTGCCGGCTACGTGTTCGCGAGAAAGCAGGACGCCGACGACGGCGGCGCATGAGCGGTAGCGCTGCCGCGAGCAGGGGGGCGCGATGAGAAGCCTCTATCTGCGCATCTATGCGACCGTGGTGTTGGTGCTTTTGTTGTTCGCCCTGGTGTCGGGTTGGGTCTTGCAGCGCCATCTCGAACAGGAGCGGACGCGCAACGACTCCATCCTCAACGACCGGCTCGGCGCCTGGGCCGACCTGATCGAGCATTCGCTGCCCGGCGTCGACGCGCCGCCGGCCGCCCAGGCCGCAGCCCTGCGCGAATGGTCGATGCGGCTGCGCATGCCGCTCGCCCTCGACGATGCGGCGGGCCAGCGCATCGGTGCGTCCGACTCTTTCGTTCGACGTTCGGCCGAAGGTGTGCCGCCCTTTTCGTTTCGCCTCGATGACGGTCGCATTCTCTGGACGATGCGCCCGGGGCAGTTGCGGCGACTCGGCAATGCCGAGCGGCGCGGCCGGCCGGATGAGCGAGGCCGGGGCGAGCCGCCATCCTGGCCGCTGCTGCCGCCCTGGCTGCCGCGCGGTGCCGGCCTCGCCGTGATCCTGATCGTTCTCTTCGTCGCTGTCGCGGCCGGCGCGTTCCCCGTCGTTCGCCGGCTGACGCTGCGCCTCGAGACCTTGAAGCGCGGCGTCGAGCAGTTCGGCGGCGGCGACCTTGGCCATCGCGTCGCCGTCTCCGGCCGCGATGAGGTCGCGGCGGTTGCCTCGAGCTTCAACGTCGCCGCGGCCCGGGTCGAGGCGCTGGTGCAGTCGCATCGCTCGCTGCTCGCCAATGCCAGCCACGAGCTGCGCTCGCCGCTGGCGCGCATGAAGATGGCGGTCTCGATGCTCGACGACGCGAGCCCGCTACAGCGCGACAAGCTCAAGCGCGAAATCGATCGCAACGTCGCCGAGCTCGATGCGCTGGTCGAGGAGGTGCTGCTGGCGAGCCGGCTCGATGCGCCGCAGGAGCCTTTGCATCGCGACAAGGTCGATCTGCTGGCGCTTGCCGCCGAAGAGGCGGCGCGTGTCGATGCCCGCGTCGATGCGCCGGGCGAGCTTTTCGTGGCCGGCGACGAGCGGCTGCTGCGCCGGGCCCTGCGCAACCTGCTCGAGAATGCGCGCCGCTACGGCGGCAGCGAGATCGCGCTTGTGCTGCAACCGCTCGGCCGCGGCGGCGTGACGATCCAGGTCTGTGACCGCGGCGCCGGCGTTCCGCCGGCCATGCGCGAACGCATTTTCGAGCCGTTCTTTCGGATGCCGGGACACGCCGAGCAGGCCGGCGGCGTCGGTCTCGGCCTGTCGCTGGTCAAGCAGATCGCCGAGCGCCATGGCGGTGGCGTTCGCTGCGACGCGCGCGACGGCGGCGGCAGCTGCTTCACGATCGAGCTGCCAGGAAGCTGAAAGCGAGCGCCGCACGGCGCTCGCGGCTGAGCTTCCAGGCCAGAAAGCCGGCCATGCTGGCGCCCGCGACGACCAGCCCGAACGTCGCCATCGACCAGAAGCCGCGTACCCCGCGCATCCACGGCGGCGCCACGCCGAAGAGGTCGAAGGCCGCGACGTAGCCGCCGCCGAGGCCGATGCCCCAGACCGCGACGACGTAGACGACCAGCGGCACGATGGCGATGCGATAGGCCCGCAACACGAAGGCCGAGATCGTCTGGGCCGCATCGGCGACGTGGAAGAGCGCGACCCAGGCGAGCAGCGGCAACGCCGCGGCGATGATCACCACGTTCGACGTGTAGAGGCCGACGATCGTTTCCCGAAACACGTAGACGACGCCGCCGAGCAGCGCTGCCATGAGCAGGCCGATCTCGAGACCGGCCCAGCCGATCCGGCCGGCGTCGGCCGCGTCGCCGGCGCCGACGCGCTGGGCGACCAGGACGCCCGACGCATTGGCGATGGCCAGCGGCAGCATGAACATCATCGAGACCAGGTTGATGGCGATCTGGTGCCCGGCGACGACCGTCGCGCCGATCCGCGAGACGAAGAAGGTCATGAAGGTGAAGCCGGTCACCTCGATCAGGATCGACAGACCCATCGGCACGCCGAGCCGGAGCAGCGCTGCCAGGCTGCGTCGGTTCGGCCGGCTGACGCCGCGGCCGAGACCGAAGCTGGCGTAGAACGGGTCGCGCCGCATCAGCACCAGCGCGGCGAGCAACTGCAGCCACATGACGATCGCCGTCGCGACGCCGCAGCCCGAGGCGCCGAACGCTGGCACCTGCGACCTGCCGAACGGCGTCGGCAGCGTCGCACCGAAGACGAGCAGCGCATTGAGCGGCACCTTCAGCACCAGGCCGCCGACCTGCAGGGCCATCACCGCTTTCGGCCGCGAGACGGCGATGTTGAAGCCGCGATACGCGGTGAAGACCAGCGCCGGTGGCAGCGCGAAAGCCAGGCCCTGCAGATAGGCGCGTACCTTGTCGGCGACGACGCCCTGCGCGTGCGCCAGCGCCAGAAAAGGTCCGGGCAGAAGAAGCACCGCGCAGCCGAGAATCGACAGGGCGAGCGCCAGCCACATCGCCTGCTCGGTCTCGTGCCCGCTCTCGCGCAGCTTGCCGGCGCCGAAGAGCTGGCCTGCGATCGGGCCGATCGCGAGAACCACGCCCATCAGGCCGACGAAGGTCGAGATGTAGGCGGCAGCGCCGATCGCGAGCGACGCCAGGTCGAGCGCCGATGCGCGAGCGACCATGACCGTGTCGACGGTGCTGAAGGCCAGCACGGCCACCTGGCCGACGAAGACCGGCCAGGCGAGCGGCAAGAGTCGGTGAGCGCTTTCGAGCAGGTTGGCCCGCGTCATGCCGACGCGAGGCCTTCTGCTTCACCACGCGGCGGCGCTGTGGACGGCGCGGCCGCGTCCACGGCGATGCCGCGGGCGCGCTCGGCATATCGGTTGAAACGCCAGGCGGTGTTCTCGTTGGTGATGCGCCGCCAGGTCGCGCGCTTTTCACCCGGCGACATCTGCGTCCAGCGCTGCACCTCGTCGAAGCTGCGACCGCAGCCCTTGCAGATCGCGTCGCCCTGGCTGGTCGAACAGATGGCGATGCAGGGCGCGTCAGGCATCGTCGCGTACCAGGCCAGCCAGGCGGCGCGGGCCGCCGCCGGCATCGAAGCTTCGTCGCATTCGCCCTCGTGGTAGTAGACCATCAGGGCGTAGATCTCGGCCAGCGCCAGCACTTCGGCGCATGCGGTGATGCCATCGGCCGAAGGCCTTTTCTCGCGCCACCAGTTGATGGCCGATTCGATGTCGGTGATGTGCAGTGCGGCCACGGCGCTCGCCGCAAAAAGGGCGGGGCAACGAGGATAGCAGCCGCCTGTCGCGCGAAGCGGAGGCGGCTGCGGCAGAAGGTTCGGGCGGCGACGCCGCCGGTGCCTACTTGGTCGGCGCCGGTTGCGGCGCCGGATCGGGCACGACGACGATCACGGCACCCGGCGTGGTGGTGGTCGTCTCCTTCAGAACGCCGCCACCGGCAACGCTGCCGCTCGTCGTGACACGCTGGTTCGGCGCGATCGGGCCGAGGACGCGGGCGACGCAGTCGGCCTTGTCCTTGTTGGGAAGGGAGTTGCAGCGATCGGTCGCGTTGGCGACGGGCGAGCCGCTGTTGTCGAGTGTGTGGTGCTTGCGCTCTTCGAGCGCCGCGCCGGCTTCCTTCAGGCAGGTGGCGCGATCTTCGGCGGTGCGACCGGCGTCGCAGTTGGCTCGATCCTTGAGGTAGCGCGCCTGCGGCGTCATCATCGTCGTCGTGCTGCCGGCGGGCTGTTGCGCCCACACGGCCGGGCTGGCCAGGACGCCGGCGAGCACGGCGGCGGCGAGAAGAGAGAGCTTGCGGCCAAGGGCCGTGACGGGGTGATTCATGAGGTCCTCCAGAGCTGGCGCAACGATCGGCGCCAAGGTGCGCAG
>JBDTIO010000362.1:0-5390 GCA_039936375.1 Caldimonas sp.
GGCGCCAGGGCCGAGCCGCACAGCCATCGCGGCTACGAGACCGGCATCTATGTTCTCGAAGGCAGGGTCGAGACGCGTTACGGGCCGCACCTCGAGTCGTCGGTGATCAGCGAAGTGGGCGACTTCCTGTTCATCCCTCCCGGCGTGCCGCATGAAGCGATCAACCTCAGCGCCACCTTGCCGGCACGCGCCATCGTGTCGCGCAACGACCCGGCCGAGCAAGACAACGTCGTTCCGTACACGGGTGCCGCCTCAGTGTGACGATCAGGGCGCGCTGATCCTCGTCACGCCGCTGCGCGTCAACACGTAGACTGCGCCGTCGATGCCTACCAGCAAATCGACCGGCGGCCCCGACAGGCTCGCGAACGCGTAGGCGGCGTTGCCGTTGGCCAGATCGAGGCGGCCGACGAACTGGCTCACGTAGTCGGCGAAGTAGTACTGGTTTCGGTAGCCGGCGGGAAAGGGACCGGTGCTTGGGTAGAACGAGCCGCCGACGATCGCCATGCCTTTGAAAAACCCTCCGAGCCCGGAACCGAGCGGGCTCGCGTCGGTGTGCTTGTAGGTGAAGAGCGGGCCGGTGATGCCCGTGGTCACGTTGTCGGGCCCTTCCGAACCGGGCCAGCCGTAGTTCGCGCCGGCCGTGCCGACGTCGATTTCTTCCCAGGTGTCCTGGCCCACGTCGTTGATGAAGAGCACGCCGGTGCCGGGCTGGAACGAGAACGTGTACGGATTGCGCAGGCCGTAGGCCCACACCGCCTGGCCGAGGCCGGATTGCACGGCGAAGAACGGGTTGTCGCTCGGAATGCTGCCGTCGTCGTTGAAGCGCAGCAGCTTGCCGAACGGGCGGCTCAGATCCTGCGCCTGTGGCGGATTCGCGTTCTCGCCGACGCCGACGTAGAGCTTGCCGTCGGCGCCGAAGTGCATGCCGCCGCCGTTGTGGTTGGTGGCGCTCGACAGGCTCGGCAGGTCGGCGATCACGAGCTCGGGGCTGGCCGCGGCGACGTCGCCGCTGGCGGTGAGGCGGCTGATCCGGTTGTGCGAGATGTTGCCGGCCTTGCGTGTCGAGTAGACGTAGACGAAGCCGTTGGTCGCGAAGCTGGGATGCAGAGCTACGCCGATCAGGCCGCGCTCGCCGGTCGAGTCGACCGGGAACGTGGCGAACGGTGTCGGCAGCAGCACGCCGTTCTTGATCACGCGCAGGTTGCCGCCCTGCTCGGCGACGAAGAGCCGCCCGTCGGGCGCTTGCGCGAGCGCGGTGGCGTTCGTCAAGCCAGTGAGCCAGCTCTTGTTGCGCGTAAAGCCGCCCGGCTGCGTGACCCCGCCGCCGAATTGCACCAGCGCCGTCGACCAGGTCGAGACGTCACCCGCAGCGTCGTTGGCGCGAGCGCGCAGCACGTGCTGGCCCGACGGGTAGGCACTCGTGTCGAGGCTCACGGCGTAGGGCGACGCGGTGTCGATGCTGCCAATCCGGACGCCGTCGATCTGGAACTCGACGCCCGTGACGGACGCATCGGTGGCGCTGGCGCTGATCGTGATCGAACCGGTCAGCCCCGCGGCCAGAATGGCCGGTGCGGTGAGCGTGGCGGCCAGCCCGACCGGCGGCGGAGGATTGACCGAGGAGGCGCCCCCGCCGCAGCCAGCGAGAACGGAGGTGCCGAGCCAGGCCAGCGTTCGAAGCGATCGATGCAGGGGTGTCATGGTGTCTTGCCCGCTCGTTTCGTGTGGATGCGGCGCATCTTGCCGCGTGACGCACCGGCACTGTCACAAGAGGTAGCCTCCGCATCATTGCAAGGAGGGGCATCGCATGGAACAGGGACTGCGCACACCGGAAGAACGATTCGCCAATTTGCCGGGCTACCCGTTCGTTGGCCGCTACCTCGAGGGTCTGGAAGGCTGCTCGGGGCTGCGCATCCACTACCTCGACGAAGGGCCGCCGGACGCAGAGCGCATCTTCCTCTGCCTGCACGGCCAGCCGACGTGGAGCTACCTCTATCGCCGCATGATTCCGGTCTTCACCAAGGCGGGATTTCGCATCGTCGCACCCGACCTGCTCGGCTTCGGCAAGAGCGACAAGCCGCAAGACGAAGCGGCCTACACCTTCACGATGCACCGCGAGATGCTGCGCCGGCTGGTGCTCCGGCTCGATCTGCGCAAGGTCGTGCTGGTGGTGCAGGATTGGGGCGGCTTGCTCGGGCTGACGCTGCCGATGCAGGATCCGCAGCGCTATGCCGGCCTGCTGATCATGAACACGGCGTTCGGCACCGGCGACATGCCGCTCGGCCCGGGCTTTCTCGACTGGCGCGCGTTCAGCAACAGGAACCCGGACATGGCCGTCGGCAAGCTGCTTGCGCGCAGCTGCCCGCATCTGACGCCGGCCGAGGCCGCAGCCTACGACGCGCCCTACCCCGACGCCTCGTACAAGGCGGGCGTGCGCCGTTTTCCGAACCTCGTTCCCGACCGCCCCGATGCCGACGGCGCCGCGCTCTCACGACAGGCGCGCGACTGGTTTTGCACGCAGTGGGAGGGCAGGACCTTCATGGCGGTCGGCATGAAAGACCCGGTGCTCGGACCGCCGGTGATGCGCTACGTCGCCTCGCAGATCCGCGATTGCCCGCCGCCGTTCGAAGTGGCCGAGGCCGGCCATTTTCTTCAGGAGTGGGGCGAGGGCGTCGCACGGGCGGCGCTGGCAGCCTTGTAGCGCACCAGGGTTCATCGACGACATTCACCCGAAGGGGCCGCCGACCCGGGCATCGATCTCGGCGCGCATGGTGCGGCTTCCTGGCGTGCCGAACAGTCAGCACCGGACCGCTCCCGACCGCTGGGGTTCTCCCGCTGCACGGCGGCACGGGCGGCGTCGAAACTATGCCGATGCCTCCCGCGCCATGAGCAGCCTGCGTCTCGATGCCGTCAGCAAGCACTGGGGCACTGCCAAGGCCGTCGACCGCGTCAGCTTCGCCACGTCGTCGGGCAAGCTGGTCGTCCTGCTCGGCCCGTCGGGCTGCGGCAAGTCGACGACGTTGCGCATGATCGCCGGGCTCGACACGCCGTCGGAAGGCCGCATCCTCGTCGACGATCGCGACGTGACGGCCAGCGCTCCTGCCGAGCGCCGCATTTCGATGGTGTTTCAGTCGTACGCGCTCTTTCCGCATCTGAGCGTGGCCGAGAACATCCTGTTCGGTGTCCGGGTGCGCAAGGAGCCGTCGGCCGACTTCGACCGCCGGCTGACGCGCGTCGCCGCGCTGCTCGGCCTGAGCGCTCTGCTCGATCGCAAGCCCTCGCAGCTCTCCGGCGGGCAGCAGCAGCGGGTGGCGCTCGGCCGCGCGATCATCGCCGAGACCAAGCTCTGCCTGATGGACGAGCCACTCTCCAATCTCGACGCGCAGCTGCGCCAGGAAATGCGGCGCGAGATCCGTACGCTGCAGCAAAAGCTCGGCATCACGATGATCTACGTCACGCACGATCAGAGCGAGGCGATGAGCATGGCCGATCAGGTCGTGCTGCTCAATGCCGGCCGCATCGAGCAGGATGCGGCGCCCGCCGACCTCTACGCGCGGCCGGCCTCGGTGTTCGCGGCGCGCTTCATCGGCACGCCGCCGATGAACATCATCGCCGCGCCGGGCCGGCCTGGGCTGAAGCTCGGCGTGCGGCCGGAGCACGTGCGCCTGGTGGCGAGCGGTGGCGTCGCAGCCGTCGTGCAGAGCGCCGAATACCTGGGCGCCGACACCGTGGTCACCTGCACGACATCGTCGGGCACCACACTCGGCGACACCCTTGCCGCGCGCTTGCCCGGGCGTCACGAGCTGAGCGAAGGCGCCTCGGTTCGCCTCGGCTGGGCGACCGAGGACACGCATGCCTTCGACGCGGCGAGCGGCCAGCGCGTCGACGAGCCCTTTGCCGTTCCGGCCTGATCGAGTTTTTCCTTGCATCGCACTTTGGAGACACGCATGAAAAGAATCCTGCTGAATGCCCTGGCCGCGGCCGCTCTCGGCGCCGCACTGCCCGCCCTCGCGCAGAAAATCACTGAGATCAACTTCTACTACCCCGTGGCAGTGGGCGGTCCGGTCACCAAGACGATCGACCAGATGGCCACCGAGTTCGGCAAGGAGAACCCCGACGTCAAGGTCAACCCCGTGTATTCGGGCACCTACCAGGAGAGCATCGTCAAGGCGCTGACGGCGACCAAGAGCGGCCAGCCGCCCCAGCTTGCCGTGCTGCTGTCGACCGACATGTTCTCGCTGATCGACGAAGACGCGATCGTGCCGATCGACGACATCGCCAAGAGCGCCGACGACAGGAAGTGGCTCGACGGCTTCTACAAGAGCTTCATGCTGAACAGCCGCACCGGCGGCCACACCTGGGGCGTGCCGTTCCAGCGCTCGACGATCGTTCTCTATTGGAACAAGGATGCGTTCAAGGAAGCCGGCCTCGATCCCGACAAGGGCCCGGCGAGCTGGGACCAGATGGTCGAGTACGCCAGGAAACTGACCAAGCGCGACGCCAGCGGCAACGTCACGCAATGGGGCGTGAAGATCCCGTCGTCGGGCTTTCCGTACTGGCTGTTCCAGGGCCTGACGACGCCGAACGACGCGATCCTGATGAACGAGGCCGGCACCGAGACCTACTTCGACAAGCCCGCCGTCATCGAGGCGCTGCAGTTCTGGGTCGACCTCTCGGCCAAGGACAAGGTGATGCCCGGCGGCGTGATCGAGTGGGGTACGACACCGAAGGACTTCTTCGAGAAGAAGGCGGCGATGATCTGGACGACCACTGGCAACCTCACGAACATCCGCACCAACGCCGGCTTTCCGTTCGGCGTGGCGATGCTGCCGAAAAAAAAGCGTTTCGGCAGCCCGACCGGCGGCGGCAATTTCTATATCTTTGCGAAGACCTCGCCGGCTGAGCAGGCGGCGTCGCTTCGCTTCATCAAGTGGGCGACGGCGCCCAAGCGCGCCGCCGAGTGGAGCATCGCGACCGGCTACGTCGCGGTGACGCCGGCCGCCTGGGACACGCCGGAGATGAAGAAATACGCGCAGGACGTGCCGCAGGCATTGGTCGCGCGCGACCAGCTGCAGTATTCGGTAGCCGAGCTGTCGACCCACGACAACCAGCGCGTCACGACGGCGCTGAACAACGGCCTGCAGGCGGCGCTCACCGGCTCGAAAACGCCGGCCGAGGCGATGAAGGATTCGCAGCGCGAGGCGACGCGGATCCTGAAGGACTACAAGAAATAGATCGCCTCTGACCGACTGCGCAGGGCCCGACGGATGCGTCTGCTCGACCGCGTCACGCCGTGGCTGCTGCTCATGCCGGCGCTGGTGCTGCTCGTCACCTTCACGCACTGGCCGGCGCTCGCCACGGTCTGGGACAGCTTCTGGTCGACGCCAAAGAAG
>JBDTIO010000363.1:0-4341 GCA_039936375.1 Caldimonas sp.
GCATCCTGCTCGTCTCCTTTGCCCGGCAGCGCCGCGACGAGGGCGCCTCACCGACGCTCGCCGCACAGGATGCCGGCGCGACCCGGATCCGGCCCGTGCTGATGACCGCACTGGCCATGATCATCGGAATGATTCCGATGGCGCTCAGCATTGGCGAAGGCGCCGAGCAGAACGCGCCGCTCGGCCGCGCCGTCATCGGCGGCCTCGTCTTCGCAACCGTCTCGACGCTGCTCTTCGTGCCTGTCGTCTACGCGGCCATCCATGACAAGCTCGCGCGCCGAGCCGAGCGGCTCGCCGCGCAGCGGCCGGTCGTCGGCGGCCCGCGCCTGCTGGAAAGTTGAATCGATGAGCGAAACGAATTCCGATCCCGTGCCCTCCGTCCTCGAACGCTCGACGCCGGCAGAGCGGGCCCGCGTTGTGCGCGCCGCGCGCATCGTCGTCGTCGTCGTGCTCGTCCTTCTCGTCATCGGCGCCGGCCGCACCGTCGTCGCCCGCATGGCCAACGCCCGCGTCCTCGAGACCCACGCCAGCCAGCAGGCCGTGCAATACGTGAAGACGACGTTCGCCAAGAGCGGCGGCAGCGGCCAGACCCTCGCCCTGCCGGGCAGCCTGCAGGGCTTCCAGCAGGCGCCGATCGCGGCGCGCTCGAGCGGCTACCTCAAGCGCTGGACGCACGACATCGGCAGCCACGTCGAGAAGGGCGAGCTGCTCGCCGAGATCGAGTCGCCCGAGGTCGATCAGCAGCTGTCGCAGGCGATCGCCGCGCGCCAGCAGATGGTCGCCAGCCTGGGACTGGCGAAGAGCTCGGCGCTGCGCTGGGAGGCGCTGCGCAAGAAGGACGTCGTCTCGCAGCAGGAGCTCGACGAGCGGCGCAGCGCCGCCTTGCAGGCCGACGCCAACGTCGCCGCGGCCGAGGCCAACGTGCAGCGGCTGCGCCAGATGCAGAGCTTCAGCCGGGTGACGGCGCCCTTTTCCGGCGTCATCACTCGGCGCAACGTCGACACGGGCGATCTCATCGACACCAGCGGCAAGGCGCTCTTCGTGCTGACGCAGATGGACCCGCTGCGCATCTACGTCAACGTGCCGCAGTCGTATGCGCAGCTCGTCAAGCCCGGGCAGAAGGTGATCGTCACGCAGACGGAGTTGCGCGGGCAGAGCTTCACCGGCGAGGTGGCGCGTACGGCCGGCTCGATCGACGCGGCGTCGCGGACGATGCAGGTCGAGATCAACCTGCGCAATCAGGGCGGCGCCCTGGTACCGGGCGCCTATGTCCAGGTGGCGCTGCCGCTGGCCGCGAGCTCGACCCTCGTCGTGCCGACCAATGTGCTGCTCTTTCGCCCGGAAGGCACGCGCGTCGCCGTGGTCGATGCGGCGAGTCGCGTCCATCTGCGGCCGGTGACGCTCGGGCGCAACCTCGGCGAGTCGATCGAGGTGCTCGACGGCATCGCCGGCTCCGATCGCCTCGTCGTCAACCCCTCCGACTCCCTCGGCGAGGGCGACGCGGTGAAGATCCAGGACGGCGCCGAGACGGCGGCCGTCGCGAGCGGCGCCAGCGGCACGATCCCCGCGGGAAAGACGGCGCCGTGATCGGGCCCGCGCGATCGTCGCGTCCGCGCGCCGCCGGGGTCGCCTGCGTGGCCGCCCTGGTCGCCGGCTGCGTCGCCGGGCCGAACTACGTACGGCCCGCGGTCGATACGCCGCTGGCCTGGAAGCTCGAGGCGCCCTGGCAGGCCGCAACGCCGGAAGACGCCGCGCCGAAGGGGCCGTGGTGGGAACGCTTCGGCGACGCGCGCCTCGATGCGCTGCAGCGCCAGGCGCTGGTCCAAAGCCCGACGCTTGCGGTCGCCGGCGCTCGCCTCGAGCAGGCACGTGCGGTCGTGCGCGCGACCTCAGCCAGCCTGCTGCCGAACGCGAGCCTCGGCATGCGCGCAGCACGCGCTCGCATCTCGGCGGACCGCCCGCTCAGCAACTATTCTTCGCCGAACTTCGCGACGGCGCAGAACGACTTCGTGCCGGCGCTCTCGGTCGGCTACGAGATCGATCTGGCCGGCCGCATCCGGCGCAGCGTGGAAGGCGCGGAGGCAAGCGCCGAGCAATCGGCCGCCGACCTCGAAAACGTGCGCCTGCTGCTGGGGACCGATCTGGCGACGGCCTATTTCAACCTGCGAGCCACCGACATCGAGCTCGATGTCCTGGCCCGCTCGATCGCCCTGCAACGCCGCTCGCTCGACTTCGTCAGCACGCGCCACGACCTCGGTGCATCGTCGGGCCTCGACGTTGCGCAGCAGCAGGCACTGCTCGACACGACGTTGACCCAGGTCGACGTGTTGCGCCGCCAGCGCAGCGCCTTCGAGCACGCGATCGCCACCTTGACTGGAACGCCGGCACCGTCGTTCGCATTGGCCGCCGACATCTCGGAGCTCGAGCCGCCGGCAGTGCCGCTCGGCGTGCCGTCGGACGTGCTGCAGCGCCGGCCTGACGTCGCCTCGGCGGAGCGGGCGATGGCGGCGGCCAATGCGCAGATCGGGGTTGCCCGGGCCGCCTACTACCCGAGCATCGTCCTGGCGCCGAGCGTCGGCTTCGAGAGCCGCAGCCTGTCGACCTTGTTCGAGGCACCGAGCCTGCTCTGGTCGATCGGCGCGCAACTGAGCCAGCCGCTCTTCAGCGGCGGCCGCTTGGGTGCCAATGTCGACTTCGCGAAAGCCGGCTACGACGCCACCGTCGGCAACTATCGCCGCACGGTGCTGACGGCGATGCAGGAAGTCGAAGACGGCATTACCGGCCTGGCCGATCTCGAGCATGCCGATTCGCAGGCTCGCACCGCGGTGGCGACGGCGCGCCGCGTCCTCGATCTCGCCAACGCGCGCTACGAAGGCGGTGCCACGACCTACCTCGACGTCATCACGGCGCAGCAATCGCTGCTCGCGGCCGAACGGCTGTCGGCGCAGCTCGGCGGGCAGCGACTGCTGACGGCCGTCTTTCTCATCAAGGCGCTCGGCGGCGGCTGGCAGGCACCGGCGGCGCTCGCGGCCGGTTGATTCCGTGCCGCGCGGCACGTGTGCCGTGGCTGGCGATGTCGATGACGCTTGAATGTCGGCCAGGCAACCTCAGCTAGGTGACATCGCCTCGTTCGCGCGGGGACCGAAGGACGCCGTCATGACTGCCCCCAGAACCGAATCCCTGCACACCCGCATCGAAACCGTGATCGCCTTGTCGCGCCTGCTCGATCGCGTCGAGGCGAGCCCCGTCCCGCTCGGTGCAGATCAATACCAGGCGCTGATCCGCCAGCTCAAGGCGGCCTTGTCGGCGCCGCTGCCGGGGCCTGCGCTGCAGGCCATTCTTCGTGCGCATCCGGCCACCGCCGAGCTCTACGAGAACATGCACTACGAGGAGTCGGGCCTGTCGCGCTCGCCGCTTGACCGCTCGGTGGCGACCGAGATGCTCGCGAGTCAGGCGATCGACCGAGCTTCGCGCTCGGCCCGCGCCAGCTGAGTCACCATGCTGTCGAGCCGCTCGGCCGCCACGGCGTCGGCGACGAGCTTGCGAAAGCGCACGACGGCGGCATCCATCGCCAGCAGCATCATCGTCGCGCCGGGGTCGGCGGCGATCGACTGGCTCTGCGCCGTGATCATGGCCCGGTCTTCCTCGAAGGCCACGAGCAGCGAGCGATGGAGCGCCTCGGCGATCGCGTGATCGCCGTCTTCGATGCGACGCGACTGCTGGAAGAAGTAGTGCGTCGTCGTCTCGGTCTCGGGCGTTACTGTTTGGCAACTGTGCAGGCGAACGGCCCGGCGCATGTCGGCCTCGGCGTCTTCGACCGGGCGCCCGCCTGAATGCATGAGCAAGGTACCGGGCAAGACGAAGTCGTAGACGAACCAGCGGTCCAGGTTGCCGGCGAGCTCGCGCACGGCGCGGTAGTACGGCGGCGGCGGCACGTCGTGCACCAAGCGCCGCACCTTGATGCCGCGCGGTATCGCTTCGATCTCGGCCCGCGCCTGGGCGATCGCGGTCGAGCCGCCGAGCGTCTTCTCATGCACATAGCTGAGGTGCGAGAAGTCGAGCAGGTTGTCGCAGATGAGCGGCTGCGGCGTTGCGTAGTGCATGTAGCCGGGCACGTAGTCCCAACCCGGATCGTCGCAGGAGAAGTTGTCGGGCAGCAGCGCCGGATCGGCCTTGGCCGGGTCGCCCATCCAGACGAAGACCCACTTGTTCTTCATGGCCAGCGGATAGCGCTGGACGCGCGCCTTGTCGGGCACCGTCTCGGAGCCGGGAATCTCGATGCAGCGGCCGGTCGCGTCGAACAGCAGGCCGTGATAGCCGCAGCGCACGCAGTCGCCCTCC
>JBDTIO010000364.1:0-5708 GCA_039936375.1 Caldimonas sp.
CTGATCCCCGTGCTCGGCACCGTCTCGGGCGCATGGTGGCTGCACGAGCAGCTGCACCGGCAGGACGGAGCGGCGATGGTGCTCGTGCTCGCTGCCATCGCCTCGGTCATGTGGCCGAGTCGCGCGCGCCCGGTCTCGCCGCTGCCCGAAACCTAGCGAGCGTACGGGTCGGTGAAGCCGAGGCCGCCGACGATCGCGCTTTCGCGCGCCTCCATCGCCTTCGCTTCGGCGGCACGTTCGTGATCGAAGCCCAGCGCATGCAGCGCACCGTGCACGACGAGGTGCGCGTAGTGCGCCTCGAGGTCGAGCCCTTGCTCCTTCGCCTCGCGCTCGACCACCGGCGCGCACAGCACCAGATCGGCAACGACGTGCGGCTTCGTCTCGTAGGCGAAGGTCAGCACGTTGGTCGCGTAGTCCTTGGCGCGATATTGGCGATTCAGGGATCGGCCTTCGTCGGCGCCGACGACGCGCAGCGTGATCTCGGCCGGTGCCTCGAGCGCGGAACGCAACCAGCGTGCGACCCGATGGCGCGGCAGCAGCGCGCGATGCGTCGCATCGACGAACTGCAACGACAGCTTCAGCTGGTCGCGCTCGAGAGACACGTCAACGCCTGGCCTCGTCGGCACGGCCGTAGGCCTCGACGATGCGCGCCACCAGCGGGTGACGCACCACGTCGGCCGAGGTGAAGTGCGTCGTCGCGATGCCTTCGACGCCGCGCAGTACCTGCTCGGCCTCGACCAGCCCGGATGTCGCGCCTTTCGGCAGGTCGATCTGGCTGACGTCGCCGGTGACGACGGCCTTCGAGCCGAAGCCGATCCGGGTCAGGAACATCTTCATCTGCTCGGGCGTCGTGTTCTGCGCCTCGTCGAGGATCACGAACGCGTGGTTGAGGGTTCGGCCGCGCATGAAGGCGAGCGGCGCCACCTCGAGCGTCGCCTTCTCGAAGGCCTTACCGACGCGATCGAGCCCCATCAGCTCGTACAGCGCGTCGTAGAGCGGCCGCAGATACGGGTCGACCTTCTGCGCCAGGTCACCGGGAAGAAAGCCGAGTCGCTCGCCGGCCTCCACCGCGGGGCGCGTCAGCACGATGCGCTGCACCGCATTGCGCTCGAGCGCATCGACGGCGCAAGCGACTGCGAGGTAGGTCTTGCCCGTACCGGCCGGGCCGATTCCGAACGTCAGGTCGTGGCCGAGGATGTTGCGCAGGTAGGCGACCTGGTTCGGCGTGCGGCCGACCAGATCGGTTCTGCGCGTGCGCAGGCGCAGATCGGTCTCGGCTGCGGCGGCACTCGCCGTTGGCGCTTCGCCGCGCGCGCTGTCGTCGCTCATCGCTTCGAGAATCGCCAACTCGAGCTCCTCGGCACCGATCGGCCGCGCCGCGCGACCGTAGAGCTGCTGCAGGAGCGCGACGGCTCGTTCGGCGCTGCCCTTGGCGCCCTCGAAGCGGAACGACTCGTTGCGGCGCTGGATCTTCACGTCGAACGCTGCGGCGATCGTGCGCAGATGCTCGTCGAGGCTGCCAGCAAGATTGGCGAGGCGCGCGTTATCGGGCGGAATGAAGGCGTGGCGAAGGATCACGGTGCGTCGTCTGTCGCGCCTAGTGTATTCAGGCCTCATTCGAAACGTGTTGGATGCGGTCACGCTGTTGTGTGAGGCCTGCAAGGAAGGGGCCGCCCGCATCGGGCATGCCCGGGTCGCGGGCAGGCGCTCTGGGATTCCTCGTTGCCAGCGGTAACGGTTCGGGCTCAGGCGCAGGGTGGCCGGGTCGGCGCGCATCTGCGGCGCCGAGAAGCGCAGAAAGCGCAAGGTCGCCCTCGCGCAGCGAGGGACGGCGAGGATTGTCTGAGCACCGAAGGCCGGCGCAGCCGGACTGAGGGCGAGTTCCGCAGCCGCCTTGCGCTTTCGAGCATCGCAGGGAGGTTCCGCGCAGCGGGACCGCCGCAGCTAAGCGACGACCCGGCCACCTTGCGTCTGAGCCTCGCTCGGCAGTCGAACGCAGATTGCCTAACGTACGAAGCCATGACATCGCTCCGCCGCCTCCGATAATCCCCGAATGATCGGACGCCTCACCGGAACCATCGCCGAGAAATCGCCACCGCAGTTGCTCATCGACGTGCGCGGCGTCGGCTATGAAGTCGACGTGCCCATGTCGAGCTTTTACAACCTGCCGGCCCTCGGCGAGCAGGTCACCCTGCTCACTCATTTTGTCGTCCGCGAAGACGCCCAAGTGCTGTTCGGCTTTCTCACGCACGAGGAGCGGGCCACCTTCCGCCTGCTGGTGAAAATCTCCGGCGTCGGCCCGCGCACTGCGTTGTCGATCCTCTCGGGCCTGTCGGTCGACGAGCTCGCCCGCGCCGTCAGCCTGCAGGAGAGCGGCCGCCTCATCAAGGTGCCTGGAATCGGCAAGAAGACGGCCGAGCGATTGCTGCTCGAGCTGAAGGGCAAGCTCGCCGACGCCGTGGCCACGCCGGCCAGCATCGCGTCGAGCCACCATGGCGACATCCTGCAGGCGCTGGTCGCCCTCGGCTACAGCGATCGCGAGGCGGCAGCGACCCTGAAGACCTTGCCGGGTGACGTCGAGGTTTCGGGCGGCATCAAGCTGGCCCTGCGCGCTCTCGCGAAGTAGGGTCGTCGTGCGTCAGTGGCCGTGCATGTCGGCCATCGCGCCGGCCGCGGGCGGCGTCTGCACGTAGACCTTCACCTCGACCTTGCCGGCACGCTCGAACTGCAGCGACATCGGGAAGGTCTCGCCTTCCTTCAAGGGCTTCTTCAGCCCGACAAGCATCAGGTGATCACCCATGCCGGGCCGCATCTTCACGGTCGCCTTGGAGGGCAGCTCCAGGCCGTCGATCTCGCGCATGCGCATCACGCCTTGCGCATCGACGGTCATGTTGTGCAGCTCGACCCTGGCCGCCACCGGCGTGCTCGCGCGCAGCAGCTTGTCGGCCTTCGTGCCCTGGTTCTCGAGCTCTACGAAATAGGCTGCGCCCGTCGTCGCGCCGGGCAGGCTGGGGGTGGCGAAGGGATGGGTGATCCGGATGTCGCCGACGCTGAAGTCGTGGGCCGCCACGGCGCCGTAGGCGAGCGCCGCGAACACGGCGACGAGCAGGGTGCGCCAAGGCCGAATGGCACTGCCGGGAATCTTCATGCGAGCCAGTCTACGCTGACCATAATCACCGCATGAGCATCCAGACCGACGACTTCGCACCGGCACCGGCCAACGGCGGCGCCCGCGTGGTCAGCGCCGCGCCGAGCTCGCCCAACGAGGAAGCGATCGAGCGGGCGCTGCGCCCGAAAGGCCTCGTCGAATACGTCGGCCAGGCGAAGGCGCGCGAGCAGCTCGAGATCTTCATCGGCGCGGCCCGGATGCGCGGCGAGGCGATGGACCACGTTCTGCTGTTCGGGCCGCCCGGCCTCGGCAAGACGACGCTCAGCCACATCATCGCTACCGAGCTCGGCGTCAACCTGCGTTCTACCTCGGGGCCAGTGCTGGAAAAGCCGAAGGACCTGGCCGCCATCCTCACCAACCTCGAGAAGAACGACGTTCTTTTCATCGACGAGATCCATCGCCTCTCGCCGATCGTCGAAGAAATCCTCTACCCGGCGCTCGAGGACTACCAGATCGACATCATGATCGGCGAGGGCCCGGCGGCACGCTCGATCAAGCTCGAGCTGCAGCCGTTCACCCTGGTGGGCGCGACGACGCGCGCCGGCATGCTCACCAACCCGTTGCGCGACCGCTTCGGCATCGTCGCCCGACTCGAGTTCTATTCCGCCGAAGAGCTGGCGACGATCGTGCGCCGCTCGGCGGGCCTGCTCAAGGTGCCGCTCGACGAGGCCGGCGGCTTCGAGATCGCGCGCCGTTCGCGCGGCACGCCGCGCATCGCCAACCGCCTGTTGCGGCGCGTGCGCGACTACGCCGACATGAAAGGCAGCGGCCAGATCACCAAGCCGCTCGCCGACAAGGCGCTGGTGATGCTCGACGTCGACCTGCACGGCCTCGACGTGATGGACCGAAAGCTCCTCGAGGCCGTGATCCACCGCTTCGACGGCGGCCCGGTCGGGCTTGACAACGTCGCCGCGGCGATCGGCGAGGAGCGCGACACGATCGAGGACGTGATCGAGCCCTTCCTCATCCAGCAGGGCTTCCTGCAACGAACGCCGCGCGGCCGGATCGCGACGCTGGCCGCGTACCGGCACCTCGGCGTGGCGCCTCCGAAGAGCAGCGGCGGCCTGTTCGCCGAAGGCGCGTAGGCCCTGAAACGCTGACGGCCGGGGTTGCCGATCAGACCAGGTCTTCGTGCATGAGGTGGCCATAGCGAACCGCCGACCTGGCGCCGAAGCGCTCTGCCACCGCCTTGACCTCTGCCGTCTGCGCTTCCTCGGGCGAGTAGACGAACAGCCAGCCGCAGCCTTCGCTCGCCAGCGTCATGTAGCGGCGCATGAGGGTGACTTCGTAGCCGAAGCCGGCCGCGCCGCTCGCCTTGCGCATCATCGCCTCAAGGTCGGGGAACAGCTCCGCCGAGGTGTATGCGAGTATGTCTTCCGCCGTGAAGCCCGCCTCGCCCAGTGCCGCCTTCGCGTCGGCCGCGACGGCGGCGTTCGGCAGCGCAAGCACGGCGTAGTTCACGGGGTTGAGCGCACCCAGCGTGCGCATTTCGTCCAGTTCGCCCTTCGTCATCCGCTTGCTCATGTCCCGGGATCCTTGCCAACTGAATGATCCGCAGTGTAGTTTGACCGGCGGCGAAGCCACGCCTGCAGCTCGCCGATAAAGCCGCGCCGGAAGGCAACGACGCAAACTACGAAGATCACGCCAATGATGACGCTGATCCACGAGCCGACCCGGTCCGAGAGAAAGTTCTGCAGGCCAACGATGGTGAAGGCGCCGACCACCGGACCGGCGAAGGTGCCCATGCCGCCGAGCAGCGTCATCAGGATCACCTCGCCCGACATCGTCCAGTGCGCGTCGGAAAGCGATGCGAAGCCCAGAACCAGCGTCTTCATCGAGCCGGCCAGGCCGGCGAGCGCCGTCGACAGGACAAAGGCAAGCAGCTTGTAGCGGGCGACGTCGTAGCCGAGCGAGATCGCTCGCGGCTCGTTCTCGCGAATCGCCTTCAGCACCTGGCCATACGGTGAATGGACGACGCGGATGATGAAGAGAAAGACGGCGACGAAGACCGCCAGCACGAGGTAGTAGAGGACCAGGTCGTTGTCGAGCGAGACGAGCCCGAACAGCTTGCCCCGCGGCACACCCTGCAGACCGTCCTCGCCTCCCGTGAACGGCACCTGCAGGAAGACGAAATAGACCATCTGCGCCAGCGCCAGCGTGATCATCGCGAAATAGATGCCCTCGCGCCGGATCGCGATCAGGCCGACGACGAGGCCGAGCGCCGCGGCGGCGGCCGTTCCGACGAGCACGCCGAGCTCGGGCGACCAGCCCGCCGTGCGCACCAGCCAGCCGGTGGCGTACGCGGCGATGCCGAGATAGGCGGCGTGGCCGAACGAGAGCAGGCCGGTGAAGCCGAGCAGCAGATTGAAGGCGCAAGCGAAGATCGCATAGCAGAGCGCCTTCATCATGAAGACCGGATAGACGCCGAGGAACGGCGCCGCCGCCAGCAGGGCGAGGACGACGAGCCAGGCGACCGGGCTGTATCGGCCCGCCAGTGAAGAGCCTGCCGGGGTCATCATCGCTCCCTGCCGAAGAGTCC
>JBDTIO010000365.1:0-3127 GCA_039936375.1 Caldimonas sp.
CTACCAGGAGCGCCTGGTGAAGGTCGGCCTCTTCGAGGGCGCTTCGGTCGAGCTCGACGCCACCGGCCCGCCCGACGCCGCCCCGGTCATCGTCAAGGTAAAGGAGCTGCCGCAGTACCAGGCGACCTTCGGCGTGGGCTACAGCGCCAACACCGGCCCGCGCGTGTCGGTGGAGCACTTCGACCGGAAGTTCCTCGGCGCGCCGTGGATCGCGCACACCACCCTCACGTATGGTCCCGACCTGAAGTCGCTGGGCACCGAGCTCACGTCGTATCCGCACGATGACCTGTGGCGCGACCTCGTCGCCGCGAACATCCAGCAGCTGCTGTCGGCCGACGAGACGAGCGACAGCTGGACGACGCGCGCTGGCCGGTCGCTCGACACCGACCGCTTCGAGCGCCTGTACTACCTCGAAGCGGTTCACGCGAAGATCTCTAGCGCCCCGCTCGTCAACAACGCCAACGCCGTCTCGGCGAACTACAACTGGCTGCGCCGCGATCTCGACAACATCCTCGCGCCAACCGACGGCACCAGCCTGTCGCTGCAGGGCGGCGTCGGCTACGGCCGCGGCACCGAGGTGCGCTCCGACGTCGACGGCGAGTTCCGCGCCCGCGACCCGTTCGTTCGCGCGTATTCCCGCTTCAACTGGTACAAGCCGGTCGGCAGCTGGTTCGCCAACGCGCGGCTCGAGGCCGGCGAGGTTTTCGTCAAGAGCCCCATCGCCATCCCCGACCCGCTGCTCTTTCGCGCCGGTGGCGATGGCTCGGTGCGCGGCTACGGCTACCGCACCCTCGGCCCGACCGTGACCGGCGCGATCGTCGGCGGCCGCGTGCTGCTGACGGGCAGCGTCGAGATGGAGCATTCGCTGACCGCGCGATTGCCGGCGCTGCTCGGCGCCGTATTCGTCGATGCCGGCAATGCCGCCGATCGCTGGACCGACATGCACCCGGTGCTCGGCTACGGCGTCGGCCTGCACTATCGCAGCCCCGTCGGCCCGCTGCGCATCGACCTCGCGTATGGCCAGAACGTGCACCAGCTGCGCGTTCACGTCAGCGTCGGCATCACCTACTGAGGCCGCTCGCGCATGGCCGACGAACCCACCGACATCGTTGCCGCACCCGTGGCCACGCCGGTGCGCAAGCGCCGTGTCGGGCGCTGGCTCGGCGGCGGCCTGGCCACCATCGTCTTGCTGGCGAGCCTGCTCGTCGTGGGCCTCTACTGGGCGCTCCACAACGCCGCGGGCAGCGCCTGGCTGGTGACGCTGGTGCCACAGCTGCACATCATTGCGCCCAAGGGCTCGCTGTTCGGCGACTTCTCGGCCGAGCGCATCGACATCACGTTGCCCGGCACGAGCGGCGTGCTCCGGCTCGACGCGCCGCGCTGGCACGCGCTCGATGCATCGCGCGGCGACCACGGCCGCTGGCTGCACCTGACGATAGACGCGCTGCATGCCGATCGCGTGACGCTGCTGCGCGGCAGCGCGCCGTCGCCCACACCGGCCGAGCCCGCGTCGCCGCCGCGCACGCTGCGCCTGCCGGTGGAGATCGAGGTACGCGCCGCGAGCATCGACGAACTGCGCTTCGGCGCCGCCAGCGATGCGCCCACCTTGCGCCCCGTGCTCGCCCGCATTCACCTCGGCGCCGACGGCGGCGCCCTGCATCGCTTCGACGACCTGGCCACAGGCTACGACCGCGCCGGAGCCGCCGGCAGCGCGTCGATCGGCGCCGATGCGCCCTTCCTTGTCGATGCCCACCTGGCCCTCGCTTCGACTGCCACCGTCCCGCCCTGGCACGCGAGCGTCGCCGCCTCGGGCCCGCTCAGTGCGCTCACGGTGAACGCGACTGCGCGCGTGTCGCCCTCGGCCACGCACGCGGCGCAGTCGCTCGATGCCGAGGCCGTGGTGAAACCCTTCGCCGCGTGGCCGCTCGGCGCACTGCACGTCGCGACCACCGCGCTCGATCTCTCGGCCTTTTCTAGCGCCGCGCCGGCCACCACATTGAGCGGCCATGCTGTCGTGACGACGAGCGGCGTCGACCGGCCCGCCACCTTGTCGATCGACCTCCGCAACGAGCGAGCCGGCCGCTGGAACGAAGGCCTGCTGCCGGTGCGCTCGATCCAGGGCGACGTGCGCGGCCGGCCCGACGCGCCGAACGTGCTCGATGTGCAATCGCTCGTCGCCGAGCTCGGATCGGCGAAGCTCGTCGGTGGCCGCGCCACGCTGCACGGCCGATGGACAACCGATACGTGGACCTTCGACGTCGACCTGGCCAAGGTGCGCCCCGCCGCGCTCGACGCGCGCGCGCCCGAAACCTCGCTCGACGGCAAGACGCACGTCGTGGGTACCGGCTTCGCTGCGGCGAAGGCCGACGCATGGGCCGTCGACCTCGCTGCCGACATCTCGGGCCAGCTCGCGGATCGTCGCTTGCCGAAGGCCGCGCCGCGCGACGCGCACGTGCAGGCCAAGGCCCGCATTACCGCACTCGACATCGATCTGCGCTCCGCCGAGGCGCGACTGGGCAGCGCGAAGGCCACGCTTGCGGCACACCTGACGCGCAAGGCCACGAACGTGGCGTGGCACGCGAAAGGCCAGGCGACGCTGGTCGACTTCGACCCGGCACCGTGGTGGCCGGGCGCCACCGATTCGCTGTGGGCACGCGGCAGCAACCGGCTCAACGCAAAGGGCGAGTTCGATCTCGACCTGCCGGCGGCAAACGCATCGAGCGCCTACGCGCAGCTCGCGGCGACGCGCGGCAAGGCGTCGATCGCGTGGCACGACAGCACGCTCGCCGGCGTGCCGCTCGAAGGCGCGGCGAGCTTCGCGAACAGCGACGGCACGGCGCAGCCGGCACTCGACCTCGTGGCCGCCGGCAATCGAATTCACATCGACGGACGCGTTGCCGTTGCAGCCGGCGACGATGCGTGGCGGGTCAGCATCGATGCCCCCGAGCTCGCGCGGCTGTCGCCGCTGGTGCGCGCTCCGGGCAGCGCCGCATCGTCACCCGCCCTCGCCGGCACGCTCACGGCCACCGGCCACGTCGACGGCCGCTGGCCCGACGTGACGAGCCAGGGCGAGCTGCACGGCGCCGCGCTCCGCTACGGCACGCTCACCACGAGCCGGGCCGACGCA
>JBDTIO010000366.1:0-5700 GCA_039936375.1 Caldimonas sp.
GTCGCTGCAGTGCATGCAGGCGACCGAGATGCTCTTCTCGCCGGGAATGCCGTCGTTCAAGGTGACAACGCGGCGTCGGTTGACACCCCAGGGCACGTTGTTCTCGGCCTTGCATGCGGTGACGCAGCCGTTGCACTCGATGCAGCGCTCGGCGTCGCAGATGAATTTCATTCGGGCCATGAGCTCATCTCCCTTTATGAGGCGCGCTCGACCTGGCAGACCGTCGTCTTGGTCTCCTGCATCATCGTCACGGCGTCATAGCCATAGGTTGTCGCGGTGTTGACCGCCTCACCGCGGA
Source organism: Caldimonas sp. (assembly GCA_039936375.1). Lineage (GTDB taxonomy): Bacteria > Pseudomonadota > Gammaproteobacteria > Burkholderiales > Burkholderiaceae_C > Schlegelella_A. The sequence goes on from JBDTIO010000366.1 coordinate 299, forward strand.
TGATCGGATGCGCACCCTCGGGGTAGTAGGCCAGCAGGTCCGCGCCCTGCCAGTGGCCGGAGAAATGAAAGGGCAGGAAGACGGTGCTCCGGTCGACCGATTCGGTGATGCGCGCATGAACCTTGAGGTGCGCACCGGTGGGCGTCTTGACCCAGACCCATTCGCCGTTGCGAATGCCGCGGTCGTTCGCCGTCGCCGGGTTGATCTCGACGAACATCTCCTGCTGCAGCTCGGCGAGCCACGGGTTCGAGCGCGTCTCCTCGCCGCCGCCTTCGTACTCGACGAGCCGCCCGCTGGTCATGATCAGCGGGAAGGTCTTGACGATGTCCTTGTTCCTATCCTGCACGCTCTTGAACAGCGTCGGCAACCGCCAGAACGTTTTCTTGTCGTCATACGTCGGATATTTGTCGATCAGGTCGGGCCGCGTGGAATAGAGCGGCTCGCGGTGCTGCGGGACCGGGTCGGGGAAGTTCCAGACGAGCGCGCGCGCCTTGGCGTTGCCGAACGGATGGCAGCCGCGCGTCAGGACGACGCGCTGGATGCCGCCCGACAGGTCGGTCTTCCAGTTCTTCCCTTCAGCCGCCGCCTTCTCGGCGTCGGTCAGATCGTTCCACCAGCCGAGCTTCTTCAGGAAGATGTGGTCGAACTCGGGATAGCCGGTCGTGATCGGCGAACCTTTCGAATACGAGCCGTCTTCGGCGAGCAGGTTGACGCCATCGCGCTCGATACCGAAATTGGCGCGGAAGTTGCCGCCGCCGTCCATGACGTTCTTCGAGGTGTCGTACAGGTTGGGCGAGCCCGGATGCTTCAGCTCCGGTGTGCCGTAGCACGGCCACGGCAGGCCGAAATAGTCGCCGTCGAGCTTGTAGCCCGTTTCCTTGTCGATGCCGCCCTTGGCACGCAGCGTTTTGACGTCGAAGACGTGCATGTTGCGCATGTGCGCCTTCAGGCGCTCGGGCGACTGGCCGGTGTAGCCGATCGTCCAGTTGCTGCGGTTGATCTCGCGAAGCAGCGCTTCGGGCTCCGGCTCCATCATGCCGCCCTTGGCCGCGACGACCTTGTTGCTCTTGACAAGCTCCTTGCCGAAGCCGAGCTTCTCGGCGAGCTGCAGCATGATCATCTGGTCGGTGCGCGACTCGAACAGCGGCTCGATCACCTTCTCGCGCCACTGCAGCGAACGATTCGATGCGGTCACCGATCCCGAGGTCTCGAGTTGCGTGGCGGCGGGCAGCAGGTAGACCACGCGATTGGGGTTGAGGTCTTCGGGCTTGCCCGGCATGGCGGCCATTGCCGCCGTAGCCGACGGGTACGGATCGATGACGACGAGCAGATCGAGCTTGTCCATCGCCTTCTTCATTTCGAGACCGCGCGTCTGCGAATTGGGCGCATGGCCCCAGAAGAAGAGGCCGCGCAGATTGCTGTCCTGGTCGATCAGGTCGTTCTTCTCGAGCACTCCGTCGATCCAGCGCGATACGGTCATGCCGGGCTTGGTGAGCATGCCCGGCGCGTACTGCGCCTTGATCCAATCGAAATCGATGCCCCAGACCTTGGCGTAGTGCTTCCACGCGCCTTCGGCCAGTCCGTAATAGCCGGGAAGCGAGTCGGGATTGGGGCCGATGTCGGTCGCCCCCTGCACGTTGTCGTGGCCGCGAAAGATGTTCGCGCCTCCGCCGCTCACGCCGACGTTGCCGAGCGCAAGCTGGACGATGCACGACGCGCGCACCATCGCGCTGCCGATCGAGTGCTGGGTCTGGCCCATGCACCAGACGAGCGTGCTCGGTCGGTTCATCGCCATCATCTGCGCGACCTTGAAGACCTGCGCCTCTTCGACGCCGCAGGCCTCCTGCACCTTGTCGGGAGTCCACTTGGCGAGCACGTCTTCCTTGACCTTGTCCATCCCGTAGACGCGGTCGTGGATGTATTGCTTGTCTTCCCAGCCGTTCGTGAAGATGTGGTACAGGACGCCGAACAGGAACGGGATGTCGGAGCCCGAACGGATGCGAACGTACTCGTCGGCCTTGGCCGCGGTCCGGGTGAAGCGCGGATCGACCACGATCATCTTCGTGCCGGTTTCCTTTGCATGCAGCATATGCAGCATCGACACCGGGTGCGCCTCGGCGGCATTCGAGCCGATGTAGAGCGCGCATTTCGAATTGCGCATGTCGTTGTACGAATTCGTCATCGCGCCGTAGCCCCAGGTGTTGGCGACGCCGGCGACGGTGGTCGAGTGGCAGATGCGCGCCTGGTGGTCGCAGTTGTTGCTGCCCCACAGGCTCACCCACTTGCGTAGCAGGTACGACTGCTCGTTGCTGTGCTTCGACGAACCGACGATGAAGATCGAGTCGGGGCCGCTCTGCTTCTTCAGCTCGAGCATCCTGGCGCTGACCTCGTTGAGCGCCTCGTCCCAGCTGATGCGCTGGTACTTGCCGTTGACCAGCTTCATCGGGTACTTGAGGCGGTACTCGCCGTGCCCATGGTCGCGAATGGCAGCGCCCTTGCAGCAGTGCGAGCCGAGGTTGAGCGGCGAATCGAAGACCGGTTCCTGGCGGGTCCAGACGCCGTTCTCGACCACAGCGTCGAGCGCGCAACCCACCGAGCAGTGCGTGCACACCGTGCGCCGGACCACCGCCTTCGCCGGCGCCGTCTGCGCGTCGGCAGCCGCCGCCTGGCGAACGAGCGAGAGCTGCGAGCCGACCATGCCGACGCCGACGCCGAGCCCGGAGCGGCGCAGGAACGCACGCCGGTCCATGGTCGGGATGGCGCGGCGAAGACCGCGCGCCAGGCTGGTCACCAGCGAGGGCGATGCGGCTGGCCCGACGGCCGAGGACTTGCGCGTGAGCAACATGTGACTCCTTTGTTGGTCGCCGCCGGTCAGCTGCGTGTCGTTTCGTAGTAGCGCAGCACGTGTTGGGTCTCGCGATAGCCCTCGCCTGCAGCGCGTGCCGGCTTGGCGGCGCTGACAGGAGGGAGTTCGGCGACCCGCCGGGTCAGCGCAGCCGCGGCCAGAGCGGCCACACCGGCCACCCCCGCGCCGGCGACGAGACCGCGCCGGTCGAGCCGGGTGGAGGGCGAGGAGACCGGCGCCGCGGCTCCCTCAGGACGGAAGAACTTCATCGTGCTGCTTCCTTTCAAACGGCCTGCAAAAGCCGGTATAGCACCATCGAGGCGCGGAGTCTCTCGGGGTTCGCCTGAGCACCGGGGCCAGCGCATCGCACGTCCACCGACCGCGAGGCCTTGCCTGAGGATTCGCGGCGCTCATATCAGGCATCGAGAAGATCGAAGCCTTGTGCTTCGACCGCAAAGAAGTCTCGCGAGAAGCGCGTCACGGCGGAATAGAAATCGGCGCCCGGATTCGCCTCGACGAGATCGCAAAGGGCGTCGACCCACGGCCGCAGGTGCGCATCGAAGAAGCGACGCTGGGCGGCAAGGTTGCTCGTGCCGGCGTCTTCGCCCGCGATCAGGTAGCGCATGACCTCGCACAGGCTGGCGATGTGATCTTCGGTTTCGGCAATGCCCTCGGCGCGCTCGAGACCGAGCGCACGCAGCGAATGGCGCAACTCGACGAGAGGCCTCTCGTTCAGCTTGCCCGAAAGATAGAAGGATGCGTAGAGAAAGATCTCGGGCTTGCCGATGCTCTGGAAGAGCGCGTCGAACTCGCGAGCGATCGCTTCCCGGTCCAGGCGCCGCGCCGTGGCCACGAGCTCGCTCCAGCTGTGCTCGAGAAAAGCGCCGCGCACCGGAGCGACCGTGACCGCGACCTGAAACTGCGCCTGCAGCGCCGCGTCGGGCGGCGCATAGAACAGTTGTGCCAGCAAGCCGTAGACCTCGGCCCGGGCAAGCTCGTCGCCGTCGTCGGGCTCGGCGAATGTCAGGGCCGGCATTGAGGGCTCGGTGTCACAAGTCGGTGATCCGCACTTCGTTGGCGTTGCTGTGAATATCGATGACGCGGCAATCGCCGCACATCCGGAGGCGCTCGGCGGCGGCCCCCTGGAACATCGAATGGCCCGCCAGCTTGCCGATCATCAGCTCGACCGCGCGCAAGGTGCCGAACGGCTTGGCGCAGCGCACGCAGCAAAAGGGCTCGGCCTCGTTCAACACGCGGGCCTGCCGCCGCGCCTTGCCGGCCTCGGCCAGAAGGAGGCGCGGTTGCAAGGTGATCGCATGTTCGGGGCAGGTGCTCGCGCAGAGACCGCACTGGACGCAATTCTTCTCGATGAAGCTCAGTTGCGGCCGCTCGGCGTTGTCGGCGAGCGCCGCTTCCGGGCAGGCGCCGACGCAAGCCAGGCAAAGCGTGCATGCGTCCTTGTCGACCAGGACGCTGCCGAACGGGCTGGCCGGCGCCGGCAGCGCGATCTCGTCTGGCACGGCCGCGGCCTGCAGCATCAGGTGCTCGATCGCAAGCTCCAGCGTGCTGCGCTTTTCGGCCTGAACGGCGAAGGTCGCGGGCTTTCGGACGGTCGCAGCCGCGGGCTGCCGCAGCGCCCGGTCCAGGCGCAGCAGCGCCGGCTCGGTGCGCCGCCCGGTCTGCGCTGGCGGCAGGCGCGCTGGGCCGGGTTCGACGGCACCCCGCTCGAGCCGCGAAATCTCGCTGCCATCGACGAGGCGCAGATGTTCGCCGACGAAGCCGAGGCCGCTCAACAGCGTCTGCGCCACTTGCATTTGCGCAGTGATCGCGTCGCGGTAGGTGGGTGCCTCTTCATCGGTGACGAGCACCCAGACCTGGGCGGCTCCGAAGGCTATGGCAGCAAGCCAGAGATCGAGGCCGACAGAGGCCGTATGCCAGACCTCGAGCGGCAAGGCGCGTGCCGGGATACCTTGCACGGCGGCGTCGATGCGAGCGGCGCGGCCGAGCGCATCGATGACCTGCGCACCGGCCCCTTGGCTGTGGATCAGCAGCACGGCGTCGCGGCCGCCGGCACGGGCATAGGTGCCGAGGAGCGTGCGGATGCGGGCGCCCAGCTCGTCGGTTCGCGGTGTGGCGTAGCTGATCGCACCGCTCGGGCAGACCGTGGTGCAAGCGCCGCAGCCGACGCACAGGTGCGGCTCGACGACGATGCCGCCGCCGGTCGTCCTGCCCTTCATCGACGCGTCGCTGCGGATCGCCGCCGCCGAGCAGATGTCGATGCAGGCGGTGCAACCGATCTGGCCGTTGCGACTGTGCGCGCAGATTTTTTCCTTGTAGCGAAAAAACCGCGGCTTCTCGAATTCGCCGACGCTTTCGCGCAGTTGCAGCGCGGCATCGACGAGGCCGGCGTCATCGGCCGCGTGGAAGTAACCCTGCGGCGGCTGATGCAGCGTGATCGCCGGGACCGCGTCGAGATCGAGGACGAGATCGAACGATTCGCTCACTTCGACCGGGGCGCGTTCGAAGTCGATCGCGCCGGCCGCCGCGCAGACACGCA
>JBDTIO010000367.1:0-14149 GCA_039936375.1 Caldimonas sp.
GCCTTGGCGACCGAGGCGGTGCCGTTGTTGCCGCCGGCACCGGGCTTGTTCTCGACGATGACGGCCTGGCCGAGGCGCGGCGCGATCTTCTCGGCGATGAGGCGAGCGAAGACATCGGGCGACGAGCCGGCGCCGTAGGGGATGACGATGTGAATCGGCCGGTTCGGCCAGTCGGCGCTGCCCTGCGCGAAGGCCGCGGCGCCGACGCCGGCGAGCAGGAAGACGGCGGCTCGACGAGCCACGCGATGGAAAGATCGGGGGAGAGTTGAGGTCATGGTTCGATGGGCTCGGTCTCTGCGAAGAAGCGTTCCTCGCCGGCGATGAAACCAGCGACGAGGACGCGATAGGCCGCCTCGACGACGTCGGGCAGCGGCGGGAAATCGGTGGCGCGCGACGCGGCCAGGCTGCGCACGCGAGCGAAGACCTGTTCCTGGCGCTGCGGCGCCGCGACCTGGTAGGCGTCGCGCTTGAAGCGCGTCGCGTCGCGAACGCAGGCAGCGCGCTCGACAAGCAGGTCGACGACCTGCGCGTCGATGACGTCGATGCGCCGGCGCAGGTCGCCGAGCGTGGCTGCGCGCGGCACGTAGGCAGCGTCGCGAAAGCGGCGCACCGGGGCGACGTCGGGGTGCGGTTCTTCGGAGGCGGCGGGCATCGAGGAGTCGCGTCGAGGTGGCAGGGCGAAATGTTCGATCGTAGCAACCGCTATCGCTGCGGCATGTCCTTCGCGCCATAGCCCACGCTCACGGTCGCGTCGCCGGGGATCGGCGGCATCGTCGCATTCCACGCTTCCCAGTCGGCGCGCATCGCCTGCAGACGCGCCGGCTCGCGCGGCCCGCGATTGGCGCGCTCGCGCTCGTCGGCCGGAATGTCGAACAGGTACTCGTGCTCGTCGACCTTGAGGTATTTCCAGCGGCCGCGCCGCAGAGCCCGCTGGTTGCGATGGTTCATGCGCCAATGGAGCGGCCGCTCGAACGCGTGCGTCGCGTCGTGCAGCACCGGCAACAGCGACACGCCGTCGAGCGGGTAGCGGGCATCGGCGGCGACGCCCGCGGCGTCGAGCATCGTCGCCGACCAGTCCATCGTCATGCACTGCTGCTCGCTGACGCCGCTGGCGGCGATGGCGGCCGGCCAGTGCGCGATCCACGGCACGCGAATGCCGCCTTCGGTGAGATCCATCTTGCCGCCAACCAACGGCCAGCTGTCGGAGAAGCGCTCGCCGCCGTTGTCGCTGGTGAAGACGACGAGTGTGTCGCGTGCCACACCCTTCGCTTCGAGCGCGGCCATGATCTGGCCGATGCCTTCGTCCATGTGGCCGATCATGCGGCGGTAACTGTGGATGTTGCCGCCGTGCAGGTGAAAGAGGTTGTCCTTCACCTCCTGCGCCAGCGCTTCGTCGTCGCGGGTTTCCCAAGGCCAGTGCGGCGCCGTGTAGTGAACGCTGAGAAAGAACGGCGCGCCGCTCGGCGAAGCGAAACGATCGATCGTGTCGACGGTGCGCTGCGAGATCAGATCGGTCAGGTAGCCGTCTTCCCGATGCTCGGCCTCGCCTTGCCAGAGATCGTGGGTGCCGCGCGAATCGCAGTGGGTGAAGTAGTCGACGCCGCCCGACATCGGCCCGAAGAACTCGTCGTAGCCGGAGCGCAGCGGGCTGAACGTCGGCGGATAGCCGAGATGCCATTTGCCGATGAGGGCTGTGCGGTAGCCGGCGCCTTTCAGCAGCGATGGCAAGGTCGGATGCTCGGGCGGCAGACCGAGCGTCGTGCTGCCGCGGCTCTTGCTATTGATCGGCTCCTCGGCGGCACCGCGCAAACGGTACTGATAGCGCGCGGTCATCAGGGCGAAACGCGTCGGCGAGCAGACCGGCGAGTTCGAATAGCCCTGGGTGAAGCGCAGCCCATGGGCCGCCAGCCGGTCGAGCACCGGCGAGATCGGCACTCGCCCGCCGTAGCAGCCGAGGTCGGCGAAGCCGAGATCGTCGGCAACGATGAAGACAATATTCGGTCGTTTCGCCATGACAGTCTCTCTCTTCGCTCGGTGGCCTCAAAGACGGCCGATCGCGTCGTCGCATGCCGCGGCGAGCATGGCCATGTCGTCGACGCTGACACAGAGCGGCGGGTTGATCTTCAGCACGTTGTGATCGGCCCCGCACAGGCCGACGATGACGCCAGCCTGCCGCAACAGCTCCTGCATGCGTGAGGCCTCACGCGTCGCCGGCGCACGAGAGCGCCGGTCGCTGACGAGCTCCACGCCCTTGAGCAGGCCGCGGCCGCGCACGTCGCCGATCAGGGAATGGCGCTCCTGCAGTGTGGCGAAGGCAGCATCGAAAGCTTCGCCGCAGACCCGCGCGTTGGCGGGAAGCGCCTCGTCGTCGAGCGCCCGCAGCACGGCGCGGCCGGCCGCGCACGAGACGGGGTTCGAGCCGTAAGTGTTGAAGAACATGCGGCTCGTCATCGATTCGGCGATCTCGCGCCGCGTCACCATGGCGGCGATCGGAAAGCCGTTGCCGATGCCTTTGGACATGACGATCACGTCGGGCACGACGCCATGCGCCTCGAAACCCCAGAAGTGCGAGCCGGTGCGGCCGAAGCCGGTCTGCACCTCGTCGACGATGAACAGGCCGCCGGCGTCGCGCACCCGTGCCGCAGCGTCGGCGAGATAGCCCGCGGGCATTTCGACGATGCCGCCGTAGCCCTGGATCGGCTCGACGATCATCGCCGCCAGCGTGCCCGACGTCGCACTGCCGATCGTGCGCGAGAGCTCATCGAGGTAGGGCGCCGCGTCGGCGCCGAACGGGCCGCGATAGGAGTGCGGCGCGATGACGCTGACGAAGCCGGGCGCCGGCGGCACCGGCTGGTGCGCGCCGCCGATGCCGGTGGCGGCCATCGCCGTGAAGTGCATGCCGTGGTAGGCGTCGCGCAAGCTCAGCACCTCGAAATTTCGGCTGTGCGCGCGAGCCGCCAGGACAGCGAGGTCGATCGCCTCGGCGCCGCTGCAGACGAAGTGAACGACCCAGTCGTGCCCGCTCGGCAAGCGCGCCACCAGCTCCTCGGCGAAGTGGCCCGGCTGCGGGTGGGCGTAGACGGTGGTGACGTGCTGGATCTCGTCGAGCTGGGCCCGCACGGCGGCGTCGACACCGGCGTGCCGATAGCCGACGCTGATGCAGACGTTCTGCGCCATCGCGTCGAGATGGCGCTTGCCTGCTTCGTCCCACAGATAGGCGCCGCTGCCGCGTCGCCAGACCAGCGGCGACTCGTAGGCCGTGAACGTGCCGAGCACCGGCGAGAGAAAGGCGCGGCGCCGCTCGGCGATGCGAGCGGGGTGCCAGTCGAGTGGCAAGGGATCGGCAGTCATGGCATGGCTCGCGGTCGGTGAAATCAGCTCAATCATGCCGCGACATCCGGCGCATGGCGCCGACGATGGCCGCCCGCGACCGCTCGAGCGCGCCGGTATCGCCGGCTGTGTGTGGCGCTGCGGCACCCGGTCGCGCGGTGCCCTGGCGCGAGCCGCAGGTGTAGGTGTAGACCCAGGTGAACTCGGCGCCGAGCAGGAAGATCTGTGACGAGTAGTACATCCAGAAGAGCAGCGCGACCAGCGAGCCGGCGGCTCCGAAGCCGGAAGTCAGGCCGCTCTTGCCGAGATAGAGGCCGATCAGCACCTTGCCGGCGTTGAAGAGCAGCGAGGTGAAGGCGGCGCCGATCCAGACATCGTGCCAGCGGATCGAAGCGCGCGGCATGAGCTTGTAGATCATGGCGAACATCACCGTCACGAAAGCGAACCCGAGGGCGAAGGTGGCGCCCTGCGCGACGAGCTCCCAGCCGCCGAACACCGGTTGCCACCAGTGGCCGATCGCCGAAATCGCCGCGCTCGCGACAAGCGAGACGATGAGCAGAAAGCCGATGCAAAGCACCATCCCGAAAGAAAGCAGGCGCGAGCGAAGCAGCGAGACCAGACCCGATCGCTTCACCAATGCGGGAGCGCGCCAGATGCGATCGAGCGCGCTCTGCAATTCGCCGAACACGCCGGTCGCGCCGACGAGCAGCACCGTCACGCCGATCGCCGTGCCGATGAAGCCTTCTCGCGGCCTGCTCACGCTCTGCAGCAGGCTTTGCACCGCGCTGGCGCCCTGCTCGCCCATCAGGCCGCGCAACTCGTCGAGGATCTGGCCGCGCGCCGCGTCGGCGCCGAACACCAGACCGGCGATCGACACGACGATCAGGATGAGCGGGGCGATCGAGAACAGCGCGTAGTAGGCGAGCGCCGCGCCCATGCTGGGCGCGTAGTCGTCGATCCAGGACTGCGCCGCCTGCTTCGCCATCGGCCATGCCTGGGCTGCCTTCATATCCGGATTGAAGCGCAAAACCGCGACGCCGACCGGGACGCGACGGCACGGCCGACGAAGGCGCCCGCGGCCGCGCCGGCATATGATCCGCCTCGCAAACCCTTGCTCCCGGCCATGTCGGCCGGCGTGAATCCGTTCGAAACCATTCAGGAGATAGCGATGACCGCTCGTCGATACGTTTTAGCCACCGCTCTCGCCGCCGGAGCTTTCGTTCTCGGCGGCTGCGGGATGATGGGGATGGGTTCTTCCGACTCGTCGTCGATGGCCAAGCCGATGATGGCACCGGGCGACATGGCGGCAACGCTGTCGGCCGCCAGCGAAGTCCCGCCCAAGGCCAGCAGCGGCACCGGCATGGCCAAGATCAACCTCAGTGGCAACACGCTGACCTGGACGGTGACGTATTCCGGCATGACCGGCCCGGTCACCGCCGGCCACTTCCATGGCCCGGCTGCGGCAGGTGCCAACGCCGGCGTGGTGGTTCCCTTCGCTGGAAACCTGTCCAGCCCGATCACCGGCAGCGCGACGCTGACCGATGCGCAGATCGCCGACCTCAAGGCCGGCAAGTGGTACGTCAACCTGCATACGGCAGCCAACCCCGGCGGCGAGATCCGCGGCCAGGTCCACTAGTCGCAGCTCGAACAGCGGCGCGCCCCAGCGGGCGCTTCGAAGCGATGGCGCCTCAGGGCGCCTTCGCTTTTTCCGCTTCGCGCAGGCGCAGCACGCGCCGCTGCACCTTGCCGGTCGTCGTCATCGGCAAGGCATCGATGAACTCGATCTCCTTCGGATATTCGTAGGGCGCGAGCTTGCCGCGCACGTGTGCCTGCAGCTCTCGCGCGAGCTCGGCCGAAGGCGCGTGGCCGAACGCGAGAACGACGAAGGCCTTGACCAGCGCACCGCGCTCGGCATCGGGCTTGGGCACGACCGCGGCGTTGGCAACGGCAGCGTGCTTGACCAGGCAGTTCTCGATCTCGCTCGGGCCGATGCGGTAGCCGGCGGCCTTGAAGACATCGTCGCTGCGGCCCTGGTACCAGAGGTAGCCGTCGTCGTCCATCACCGCCGTGTCGCCGGTGCGGCACCAGCTGGCGTCTGCGTCGCCGGTGAACTTGGCGAGCGTCGCGTCGTCGCGCTTCCAGTAGCCGAGGAAGAACACCGGGTCGCGGTGGCCGTGGATGTCGCGGCGATGCAGGGCGACGTCGCCCGGCGTGCCTCGCGCGCATTCGCGGCCGGCATCGTCGATCACGGCGACGCGATGGCCGGGATACGGCCGGCCCATGCTGCCCGGCCGGGCCGGCCAGCGCCTGGCGCAGTTGCCGACGATGTAGTTGATCTCCGTCTGCCCGAACATCTCGTTCGGCACGACACCGAGCGCGTCGCGACACCAGGCGAAGACAGCGTCGCCGACGGCCTCGCCGGCGCTCATGATGGCGCGAAGGCGCAAGGCGTAGCGGTGGCGCGGCGCCGGCACCGCCTTCATCATCGCCTTCAGCGCCGTCGGGAAGAGGAAGGTGTGCGTGACGCCGTGGCGCTGCATCAGCTCGAAGGCGGTCGCCGGCGAGAAGCGGCCTTGCCAGGCGACGATCTCGCGGCCGAAATACAGCGTCGGCAAGAGCGCATCCATCAGTCCGCCGGTCCAGGCCCAGACGGCGGGCGACCAGAACACCGAGTCGTTTTCCGGAAACCAGTTCTGGCTGCAGACGAAGCCCGGCAGATTGCCGATCAGGACCCGGTGCGGCAGCAGCGCGCCCTTCGGTGGCCCGGTCGTGCCGCTGGTGTAGATGAGGACAGCCGGGTCGTCGGCGCCGGTCTCGGCCGGCACGAGGGGCTCGTGATCTTCGCCGAGCAGGCGGCTCCAGTCGGCATCGCCGCGACCTTCGGCGGCGCCGACGGCGACGACGGTGGCGAGCTGCGGACAGAGCGCCCTGGCGCCAAGGAGGTTGTCGATGCCGCTCTCATCGACGAGGGCCAGCCGCGTGCCGCTGTCGTTGATCCGGTATTCGAGCGCCTCGGGTCCGAACAGCATCGACAGCGGCATGCCGACGGCGCCGAGGCGATAGAGCGCGATGTGCGCCACCGCCGTCTCGAAACGCTGCGGCATGACGATGGCGACGCGGTCGCCGCGGCCGACGCCGCGCACCCGCAGCGCCGCGGCGAGGCGGTCGGCGCTGCCATCGAGCTCCGCATAGCTGAAGTCGCGGCGCGTGCCGTCCTCGTGCTCGTAGCGGATCGCGATCGCATTCGGCGTCTCGCGGGCCCAGCGGGTGCAGCACACCTCGGCGAGGTTGAAACGGGCCGGCACCTGCCAGCGAAAGCCGGCGTGCAGCGCCGCGTAGTCGTCGACGCCTTCGTCGGCGCGAGCCTCAGCCATCGCTGTCGCCGCGCGTTGCGAACGAAGCGAGGGCGTCACCGGCGACCCGGCAGATGCGCCAGTCCGGCATGACGGTCGCGCCCATGCGCTCGTAGAAACGGATCGCGCTGTCGTTCCAGTCGAGCACGCTCCATTCGAAGCGGCCGCAGCCGCGCTCGTCGGCGAGCTGCGCCAGGCGCGTCAGCAAGGCTTCGCCGATGCCTTCGCCACGATGTTCGGGCAGCACGAAGAGGTCTTCGAGATAGAGCCCCGGCTTGGCGAGGAAAGTCGAAAAGTTGGTGAAGAAGAGGGCGAAGGCGACAAGGCCGCCCTCCTTTTCCACGACCAGCGCTTCCGCGACCGGTCGATCACCGAAAAGATGCGGGCTCAGCTTCTCGGCCGTGACCTCGAGCAGATGCGTCAAGCGCTCGAACTCGGCGAGCCCAGCGATCAGGCCTACGATCGCTTCGAGATCCCGGGGTTCGGCGGCGCGTATCGAAAAGGCGGAGGACGAAGCGGCCATGACAGCCATTCTGCATCGCCGACCTGTGCCGGCCGCATGTCGCCTGCGTGGCAGTCGCGGCACTGCCTAGCGCTTACAGTGTTCCGATCGCCCGAACGGGCCCGCCAGCGAACCGCGATCGCATGAGCCCGCCTAGCCGCCCTCCAGCGGCGAATAGCGGAGTGCGAAGCACCAAGGTACTCCGATGAGCGTTACCCCTTACCTGCCCCGGCGCGAGGCACGAAGCCGCTTCGTCGAGGCCCGCGGCCTGCGCCATCATCTGCTGGAATGGGGTGAAGCCCGGCCCTCGACCGACGGTCGCCCCCCGCTCCTCATGCTGCACGGCTGGATGGACGTGGCCGCGTCGTTCCAGTTCGTGGTCGATGCCCTGCCGATCGATCGCCACGTGCTCGCGCTCGACTGGCGCGGCTTCGGCGCCAGCGACACGCCGGCCGCCGATACTTATTTCTTCGCCGAATATCTCGGCGATCTCGAAATGGTGCTCGATGCGCTCTTCGGCGTCGATCGCGCACCGGTCGACCTGCTCGGCCACAGCATGGGCGGCAACGTCGCCACGCTCTATGCCGGCGTGCGGCCGGAGCGCGTGCGTCGGCTCGTCAACCTCGAAGGCTTTGGCATGCCGCGCTCGCCGCCGTCGAGCGCGCCGAAGCGCTTCGCCGCATGGCTCGACGCGTTGAAGACGCAAGAGCAACTGCGTCCCTACGACTCGCTGCAAGCCGTTGCCGCGCGCCTGCAAAAGACCAACCCGCTGCTTCGCGCCGACCGGGCGGCGTGGCTGGCCGGACACTGGTCGACGCCCGTGGTCGGCGCCAAGGGCGCGGCCGAATCGTGGCAGTTGCTCGCCGATCCGAACCACAAGCGCGCCAGCCCCTTGCTCGCCAACGTCGACGAATGGCTGGAGTGCTGGAAGCGGATCACGGCGCCGGTGATGTGGGTCGAAGGCGACCGGACCGACATCTCCATGTGGTGGGGCGGCCGCTTCACCAAGTCAGAGTTCCACGAGCGGCTGAACCTGATCTCCGACGTCGAGCGGCACATCGTCTCGCCGGCCGGACACATGCTCCACCACGACCGCCCCGAGGACATCGCCCGGCTGCTCGAGACGTTCCTGTCAGAATCGCGCCCTTCCCGAAGCGATACGAATTAGAGAGACCCCCATGGACGTCGAACACATCAATGCCATCGGCAATCGCCTGGCCGACCTGACCAAGCGCACGATCGACCTTCGGGGGTATCTTTGACTACGACCGCAAAGCACTGCGCCTGAACGAGGTCAACGCCGCCCTCGAAAATCCGAACGTCTGGAACGAGCCGAAGCGAGCCCAGGAGCTCGGCCGCGAGAAGCGCGCGCTTGCCACGGTGGTCGAGACGATCGATCACCTGACGACGAATCTCTCGGACAACACCGAGCTCTACGACATGTCGAAGGCCGACGCGGACTTCGACGGCCTGCTCGCCATCGAGGCCGACGCGGCCAAGCTCGAATCGACCGTCGCCGAGCTCGAGTTCCGGCGCATGTTCAACAACCCCGCCGACCCGAGCAACTGCTTCCTCGATCTGCAAGCCGGCGCCGGCGGCACCGAAGCCTGCGACTGGTGCGCCATGCTGCTGCGCCAGTACCTGAAGTACTGTGAAAAAAAGGGCTTCAAGACCGAGGTGATGGAAGAAAGCGAAGGCGACGTCGCCGGCATCAAGAGCGCGACGATCAAGGTCGAGGGTGAGTACGCATTCGGCCTGCTACGCACCGAGACCGGCGTCCATCGGCTGGTGAGAAAGAGCCCGTTCGACTCCGCCGGCGGCCGCCACACCTCGTTCGCCAGCGTCTTCGTCTACCCGGAGGTCGACGACTCGATCGAGATCGACATCAACCCGGCCGATGTGCGCGTCGATACCTTTCGCGCCTCGGGCGCCGGCGGCCAGCACATCAACAAGACCGACTCGGCTGTGCGGCTGACTCACTTGCCGACCAACATCGTCGTGCAGTGCCAGAACGACCGTTCGCAGCACAGGAACCGCGACGAAGCATGGCAGATGCTGCGCTCGCGTCTCTACGAGCACGAGCTGCGGATCCGCATGGCGGCGCAGCAGAAGCTCGAAGACTCGAAGACCGACGTCGGCTGGGGCCACCAGATCAGGAGCTACGTGCTCGACCAGAGCCGCATCAAGGACCTGCGTACCAACGTCGAGGTCAGCAACACCCAGAAGGTGCTCGACGGCGACCTCGATCCATTCATCGAAGCGAGCCTGAAGCAAGGCGTCTGACAATCAGAAGAGACAGACAAGGAACCGTTCCATGCGCGAAGGCACTGCCCCCCTCGTCCGCCGCGAAGACTACGCGGCGCCTCCCTACTGGATCAGGAGGGTCGACCTCACGTTCGACCTGGACCCGGCGAAGACGCTGGTCAGCAACAAGATGCAGATCGAGCGCAACGCCGCCGTCGCGCCCGGGCCGCTCAAGCTGCACGGCGAAGACATCACGCTGATCCGCTGCCTGGTCGACGGTGCGTCGGTGTCGTTTCGCCACGAAGACGGATTTCTCGTCATCGACAACCTGCCCGAAGGCAGCTTCACGCTCGAGATCAAGAATACCTGTGCGCCCGAGAAGAACACTCAGCTTTCGGGCCTGTACACGTCGCAGGGCGGCTTCTTCACGCAGTGCGAGGCCGAAGGCTTTCGCCGCATCACCTACTTCCTCGACCGGCCCGATGTGATGGCCGAATACACGGTGCTGCTGCGCGCCAGCAAGACGGCGCACCCGGTGCTGCTTTCGAACGGCAACCTCGTCGAGCAGGGCGACCTCGGTGAACCTGGGTCGGGCCGCCACTTCGCGAAATGGCACGACCCATTCCCGAAGCCGAGCTATCTGTTCGCGCTCGTCGCCGCCGATCTGGTGGGCCGCGAGCAGCACATCCGCTCGCGCTCCGGCAAGGACCACCTGCTCCAAGTGTGGGTGCGGCGCGGCGACCTCGACAAGACCGAGCACGCGATGAATTCGCTGGTGGCCTCGGTGGTGTGGGACGAAGCGCGCTTCGGCCTGTCGCTCGATCTCGAGCGCTTCATGATCGTCGCTGTGGGCGACTTCAACATGGGCGCGATGGAGAACAAGGGCCTCAACATCTTCAACACCAGGTACGTGCTGGCGACCGCGGCGACGGCGACCGATGCCGACTTTGCGGCGATCGAGTCGGTGGTCGGCCACGAGTACTTCCACAACTGGACCGGCAACCGCATCACCTGCCGCGACTGGTTCCAGCTGAGCCTGAAGGAAGGCCTGACGGTCTTTCGCGATCAGGAATTCAGCATGGACATGCTGGCCAGCCGCACGGCCCGCGCCGTCAAGCGCATCGAGGACGTGCGGTCGCTGCGCCAGATCCAGTTCTCCGAGGATGCCGGGCCGATGGCCCATCCGGTGCGGCCCGACAGCTACGTCGAGATCAACAACTTCTACACCGCCACCGTCTACGAAAAAGGGGCGGAGGTCGTCCGCATGATGCAGACCCTCGTCGGCCGCGAAGGCTTCGCGCGGGGCATGACGCTCTACTTCGAGCGGCACGATGGCCACGCCGTCACCTGCGACGACTTCGCGCAATCGATCGCCGACGCCAACCCGGGCAGCGAGCTGGCCACCCGGCTGCCCCAGTTCAAGCGCTGGTACGCGCAGGCCGGCACGCCGCGGGTCACCGCGCGCGGCCGCTACGACGCGCCCTCGCGCACCTACACGCTCGGCCTAGAACAATCGGTCGCGGTCTCGACCGGCGTTTCGGCGAACGAGCCGTTCGTGATTCCGCTGGCGATCGGGCTGATCGGTCGTGACGGCACTGCCTTGGCGATGCGCCTCGAAGACGAGCCGGAATCCGCCGTCGCGACCGAGCGCCTGCTCGTGCTCGACGAGGCCAGGGCCTTCTTCACTTTCGTCGGCGTCGAGCAAGCGCCGGTTCTTTCGCTGCTACGCGGCTTTTCGGCGCCGATCCGTCTGGTCGATGGCTTGGGCGACGTCGAGCTGCTCCTTTTGCTGCGCCACGACAGCGACCCGTTCAACCGCTGGGAAGCGGGACAGCGGCTGGCCTTGAGCCGGCTCGTCGCGGCGGCGGAAAGCAACGACGCGAGCCCGCTCGACGCCGGCTTCGTCGACGCTATGCGAGACATGCTGCAAAGCCCCTCGCTCGACGCCGCCTTCAAGGAGCTCGTGCTCACGTTGCCGAGCGAGGTCTACATCGCCGAGCAGATGGCAAGCGTCGATCCGCAGCGCATCCACGCCGCTCGCGAGGCGATGCGGCGCCAGCTCGCCGAAGCACTCGCGGCCGATTGGCAATCCATCTTCGAATCGAACCAAGTGGGCGGCAGCTATTCGACCGACCCCGAATCGGCCGGCCGGCGGGCGCTTGCCAACCTGGCGCTGGCAATGCTGTGCGTCGACGCCGTGGCGCGCGGCGACTCGGTCTGGCCCGGCCGCGCTTACCAGCGCTTCAAGGACGCCGCCAACATGACCGACCGGCAAGGCGCACTCAACGCCCTGCTCGTCTCGGGCTCGGATCTTGCCGATGCCGCCCTCGATCGCTTCCACGCGCTGTTCAAGTCCGACGCGCTCGTGCTCGACAAGTGGTTCTCGCTGCAGGCCACCGCACCGGAGCGTGACGGCCGCGTCTTCGAGCGCGTCAAGCAACTGCTGAAGCACCCCGATTTCAGCCTGGCGAACCCCAATCGCGCGCGCAGCGTCATCGGTACTTTCTGCATGGGCAACCCGGCGGGCTTTCACCGCGCCGATGGCGCCGGCTACGCCTTCTGGGTCGATCGCGTGCTCCAGCTCGACGCGGTGAACCCGCAGCTCGCTTCGCGCGTCGCCCGCGCGCTCGACCGCTGGGCGCGGCTGGCGGAGCCGTATCGCAGCGCAGCACGCGAAGCGATCGGCCGCGTCGCGGCGCACCCGAAGCTCTCGAACGACACGCAGGAGATCGTGTCGCGCGCCCTGGCCAGCTGACATGGCCACCGCTCGCAAGCCGCCGAAGAAGAAGAACGCGTTCTACGCGCAATCGGGCGGCGTCACCGCCGTCATCAACGCGTCGGCCTGCGGCGTCATCGAGACAGCGCGCGCGCATCGCGACCACATCGGCTCGGTCTACGCTGGCCGCAACGGCATCATCGGCGCGCTGACCGAAGATCTGATCGACACCGGCAAGGAGTCGGCCGCGGCCATTCGTGCCCTGCGCTCGACGCCGGCGGGCGCCTTCGGCTCGTGCCGCTACAAGCTGAAGTCTCTCGAGACGAACCGGCGCGAATACGAGCGGCTGATCGAGGTCTTTCGCGCCCACGACATCGCCTGGTTCTTCTACAACGGCGGCGGCGATTCGGCCGACACCTGCTTCAAGGTAAGCCAGCTTTCCGAATCGATGGGTTACCCGCTGCAGGCGATCCACGTGCCGAAAACGGTCGACAACGACCTGCCGATCACCGACTGCTGCCCGGGCTTCGGCTCCGTGGCGAAATACGTGGCCGTCTCGGCCCTGGAAGCGTCGTTCGACGTCCGATCCATGGCGCGCACGTCGACCAAGGTTTTCGTGCTCGAGGTCATGGGCCGGCACGCCGGCTGGATCGCCGCTGCCGGTGCCTTGATCGAGCCGCACGGCATTCCGGTCGTCATCCTGTTCCCGGAAATCGCGTTCGACGAAAAGAAGTTCATCGCCCGCGTCGACGCACTCGTCAAGAGGCATGGCTACTGCACCGTCGTCGTCTCCGAAGGCGCGCATCACGCCAACGGCACCTTCCTCGCCGAGCAAGGCTCGCGCGACGCCTTCGGCCACGCCCAGCTCGGCGGCGCCGCGCCGGTGGTGGCGAACATGATCCGCGATGCGCTCGGCCACAAGTTCCACTGGGCCGTTGCCGACTACCTGCAGCGCGCCGCTCGGCACATCGCCTCGAGGACCGACGTGAAGCATGCCTACGACCTCGGGCGGCGCGCCGTCGAGTTGGCACTGAAGGGCGCCAACGCAGTGATGCCGACGATCGAGCGCACGTCGGACGTTCCCTATCGCTGGAAGATCGGCGTCGCCGATCTGGCCGACGTGGCCAACGTCGAGAAGCTCATGCCGCGCGATTTCATCAGCGAAGACGGTTTCGGTATCACCGAAAAATGCCGCCGTTACCTGACACCGCTGATCGCCGGCGAGGACTATCCGGCCTACCGCAACGGCTTGCCGGTCTACGCGACACTGAAGAACGCCGCCGTGCCGAAGAAGCTCGCCGAGTTCGCGATGAAGTGAGAGCGCTCGGCTAGAATTACGGGCTCGCCTCGGCCCTCGGTCGGCGGCGCAGGCCGGCGTAGCTCAGTTGGTAGAGCAGCGCATTCGTAATGCGAAGGTCGGGAGTTCGACTCTTCTCGCCGGCACCAACATCCATCAGGCGCATCGAGTTAACAGGTGCTCACTTGCCGATTCCTCATGTAGGCCGTGTAGCCCCGGTGTAGCCGGCGGTACGGGATCAGCTCCAGCCTGCCAGAAGGCACGCAGTCCTTTTGGCTAGAGGGCACGTCACGTGCTGTGGCCTCAGGACGCTATGGGAGTTGCCATGATTCACGACGACACATTGAAGCCGATGGGCACTCAGACCCCGGACTCCGTCCAGGTCGAAGCCGCACATCTCGCCAAGAGAGCCCAAGAGCGCGACGAAGCCACGGCAACTGCGGACGCTGCCAAAAGCATCGGCGATCGTCGCAAGGTGGCTGCAGACATGGCAAAACAGCTGGTCAAGGACGATCCAATCAAGGCAATGCTGATCGCCGCGGCGGCCGGTGCTCTGCTGATGGGCATAGTCGTCGCATTGGCGATGGACTAGCCAAGGCTGGAAATCGTCTCGACCGTGACTTGCCCTGTCTGCAAGGGCTCGCGCTGGGTCTGCGAAGAGCACCCGGCTGAGCCTTGGGAACACGATAACTGCGGCGGCGCAGGCG
>JBDTIO010000368.1:0-3657 GCA_039936375.1 Caldimonas sp.
GGCCGTGCGTCCAGTGCCCGATCGCGTCACGCGGGTCGAGTTCCACGCTCTGCTGCCCATGCTCGATCGCCATGTTGATTTCTGCGTGAGGCGCAGGCACGGCATCGAGAAACGCGCGCGAGTAGTGTGTGAACGACAACCCCGCGTGGGCGCGCGCAAAGCCCGGCTCGAGCGTCAGCGCGCGTTGCAGGAGTCGGTGCGCCTCCTCAGTGTGAGAGGCGGTGAAGTGGAAGCAGTGCCACATGGCGAGGTGGTAGCACTCCCAGGCGCTCAAGTCTTCCGGCCCTTTCAGGCGCGCGCGTTCGGTCTCGACGCGCGCGATTTCGGGCTCGATGGCCGAGGCAATGGCGGACGACACTTCGTCCTGCACGAAAAACAGATCGCCAAGCGCGCGATCGAAGTGTTCGCTCCACAGGATGTCGTTGCGCAGCGCGTCGGCCAATGTCACCGTGACTCGGACGCGCCGGTCGAGCCGTTGTGTCGTGCCGTGCACGAGATAGCGCACCCCGAGCATCTGCCCGACGCTCGCCAGGTCGTCGGCTCGCGCCGAGAAGCGCGACGACGATGCGCGCGCCGTCACGAACAGGCCGCGCAGTCGCCCAAGCGCGACCGTGAGATCGGAGGCCAGGCCGGCCGCGAGTACCGCGCCGCTCTCATGACCGCCGAGATCGGCAAAACCGAGCACCGCGACCGAGGGCTTGTCGGGAAGTTCGAACGCGACGCCCCGATCCAGCTTGCGCCAGCTCGCCACCAGGGCGTGATCCGACAGTCCTTCGGCGCGGTAAAGGGCACGCATTTTTTCGAGGGCGGCACGCGAACGGGCAACGCCGTCGACCTCGACCGAGCGCGCCAGCAGCCGCATATTGGCCTCGTTGTCCAACGGATCGAGCGTCACGCGCTTGCGCGCCATGGCCAGTGCGGCATCGGGGCTGCCGGCGCGGGCGCTCTGCTCGTCGAGCACCCGTCGGTGCACGCAGCGCATCGTTTCCCGCTCGCCGCCGAGCCAGACCTGGTAGCGGCTGCCCGCAACGAGGTCGAGGTCGGCCGCATAACCGGCAGCGACTGCCTCTGCCATGTTGCTCAGGCGCGCGTCGTCGACGCCGATTGAGGATTGCTCGAGCAGCGCCTTGGCCTCGAGCACATCGACTGCGATGAGCGCGGGGTCGAGCGCAATCGTGTGCGCGTCAGCGCGCAGCGCCTGGCCGCAGAACGTATCGAGGATCGGCCGTAGCCTGCTGAGACTCCAGCGCAGCGCAGCGCGCGGGTCGGCTGCCGATTCCCAGAGCAATTCGCATAGCGAGTCGCGACGATGGTGATGTGCCTCGATGGCGAGGTAGGCCAGCAAGGCCCGGGTCTTGCGCGATTTCGGCAGCGGCCGGGGCACTCCGTCGCAAAGCAAGGTGGTTTCGCCCAGAAGGCGGAGAAAGAGCGGTCGCGCTTCGATGGTCATCGTCTTTCGGGCCCCTTCGGGCCGGCTTCCCGAACGTCGGAACTTCGACAGCCGCGCGTCGTAGCCATCGCCGCGTACTTCAACGGCAGTTCAAACGCCGATGCACACGTCTTGCCACGAGTATGTCGCATCACGGGTTGGCGGGGCGCTGTGCCCCTCACGAACGCCGTAATAACTCAAGGAGCGACGTCATGACCCCATGGAGTCTCAGCGGAACCTATTTCGAGGCCTGTAACTGCGAAGCGGCCTGTCCCTGCATCTTCACGAGCCCGCCCACTGAGGGTGACTGCACGGCGCTGGTCGCCTGGCACATCGACGACGGAAAGTACGCAGATACGAGGCTCGACGGGTTGAACGTCGCCCTTGCTGTCCACGCGCCAGGGACGATGGTGGCGACCAAGTGGAAAGTGGCCGCCTATTTCGATGACAAGGCGACGCCAGCGCAGGGCGAGGCGTTGCACGCCATCTTCGGCGGCAAGGCGGGCGGTCACCCGGCGGTCCTGGCGTCCTTCATCGGCGAGCTGGTGGGCGCCAGGCACGTGCCGATGCGCTATCACAGCGCAGGCCGCAAGAGCAGCCTGTCGATCCCCAGCGTCGCCGACGTGGAGATCGAAAGGCTCGACGGCCAGGGCGGCGAGCCCATCACGATCGCGGGTCACCCGCTCTGCATCGCCCCCGGCAAGGCTGCGACGGTGGCACGCTCCAGCCATGTCACCTTCTCCGACCATGGCTGGGACTGGAAGTTTTCAGGTCGTAGCGGCCTGATGTCGCCCTTTGCCTACCAGTCCGAGTGACGGCGGTGCGCACGGCATCGGCCCTGAAAGCGGGCGCCGCTGTTCACGACGCGCCCGTCTGGTTCGGCATGGCGGCGATCGCCGCGATGAGCTGGTTCTACCTCGCAACGATGGGCGGGAAGATGGCGGCGATGGGCGGCAGCGCCTCGGCCCATGGCGGCATGGCGATGGGCGGTGCGGCCTCGCAAGGTCTCCTGACGGCATTCGTCATGTGGGCCGCGATGATGATGGCGATGATGCTGCCGGCGGCGGGACCCTCGGCGGCGCTGTTCTCCACCCTGGCGGCGAAGCGCGCGCAGGAACGCGGCACCTGGACCCGGACGACCGCCCTGTATGTGACGGGCTATGCGGCCCCCTGGATCGCTTTCGCAGCGCTCGCGGCACTCGCGCAGCGGGCCCTGACGCATCTTCTGTTGCTCGATCCCATGGCCCGGAGCACCAGCGCGCTTCTGAGCTCGGCCATTCTGCTCGCCGCAGGGACGTATCAATGGCTACCCGTCAAGCGCGCCTGCCTGTCGAAATGCCGCACGCCTCTGGCTTTCTTCATGGCCAGGTGGCGTGACGGCGCCACCGGTGCGTTCGTGCTCGGGCTGCAGCATGGCGGCTACTGTGTCGCCTGTTGCTGGGCGTTGATGGGAGTGATGTTCGTCGTCGGCGCGATGAGTCTCGCCTGGATGGGCCTCGTCATGCTTCTCGTTCTCGGCGAAAAGGTCATTCCGGCCAGATGGCGATTCGATCTGGCCGTCGGCGTGACGTTCCTGGTATCGGGACTGTGGATCGCTGCGCGCACATGGTCAGGCGCTTGAACAAGGGGATAGGAATTTCAAACGCCCTTTTCTTGACCGATTGTCGGGCTGCGCACGGCACCTGATGCGGCTGGGTGCGGGTTTTGGGGTCGACAGCGGCCAGTTAGCGCCGGCGGCCCCGGACTCAGGGGCCCATGGCGGGGTCGTCTGCGCGGCAGCCCTGACGATCTTGCTCGGCGCAGGTAGCACGCCAGCATCGCCTGGCCGCAGAACACATACAGCGGCAAGCAGCAGTGAGAGTCGTAGTAAGCGTGGAACTGCGAGAGCTCCTGTGCGCCATGCAGCGAAACGTCGGAGGCGTCGATGTCGAGCACCAGCGCGGTGCGAGCGCTCGAACGTGGGCTACGTCATCGGTCTGGCGCGCAATGCCTGTGAGCGCGGCGGACGCGTACCTGAACGACGGGCCGGACGGCGGCTCAGCCCGCGAGCAGCTTCTTCGCGCGAGCGACGACGTTGTCGACCGTGAAGCCGTATTGCGCAAGCAGCACCTCGGCCGGCGCCGAGGCGCCGAAGCGGTCGACGATGCCGAGCATGTCGCCCTTGTCGCCGACGTAGCGACTCCACCCCTGCTCGACGCCGAGCTCGACGGCGAGCCGGGCCGTGACCT
>JBDTIO010000369.1:0-3388 GCA_039936375.1 Caldimonas sp.
AAGTGCCGTTGCTGCACCGCCGAGCTGTCGTCGGGCAACTCGGCGCCGGCGAAAACGAACAGCAGCCGCTGCGGCTCGGGCTGTTCGCGTGCGGCACGCAGCAGGTCATCGAAACTCGAGATGCTCATCGGGGTCGTCTCATCCGGAACTTGGGAAAGACACTGGCCTCGGCTCGCAGAGGCACGCGTTCGCGCCGGCTACGCATGCCCGATCAACCAGCCATGACTGCCGGCGACTGCGCCGGCGATCGTGATGAGGCTGGCCGCCAGCAGGACGCGGTGCATGCGCAGGATGGCGCGTCGCGTGCCGACGGGGTCGCGTGCGGCCCGAGCCTCGAACCGGCGATGAAGCACGAACGGCTCGAGCACGAACAGCATCACCGTGAAGACGAGGTAGAGCAGCACCATCGCGTCCATCCACCAGTACGCCGGATCGGCGAAGCGCGACCACAGGTCGAGACGCCAGGCCATGTACAGACCGGTCAGCCCGGTCAGTTGCGTGGTGTAGCGCGCCTGCGTGGCGAAGCGGCGCTCCAGGGCCTCGAAAACATCAGGCACCTCTTCGCCGCCTCGCGACTCGCGCAGGCCGCGCAGTCCCGGCAGGAGCACCAGCGTGACGAACGCGACGCCGCCGATCCAGAGGACGACGCCGAGGACGTGCAGCGTCCGTGCAAGCGCGAGGTCGTTCATGTGGAAGCCGCGCCGCGGGCTACTGAACGAGCGGTGTCTGCGCGGCGTCGAGGTCGACGCCTTCGAGCGTTGCCGCTCCCGCCAGCACCTGCAGGAACTGGCGCATCGCGGCGACATAAGCCTGCTGCCGCAAGGCCATCTCGACCGCACCGCGAACGGTCTCGAACGGCTGCTGGGTGCCGGACTCGCGCTCCAGCACCTCGACCACATGCAGACCGAAACGGCTGTGCACCAGGCGCGGCAGCACGCCGACCTCGGCATGGCCGAACAGCTCGCGCGCGAACTCCGGGGCACAGTCGGTGCCGGCGAGCCAGCCGAGCTCGCCGCCTTCGGCGCCGCTCGGGCAGTTCGACATGTTCGCGGCCGTCGCCGCGAACGTCGGCGACGCGCTGCCATCGAAACAGCGCACCTCGAGCATCGCCATTTCGGCGCGCTTGCGCAGCGCCACCACGTCGACGCCGGGCGTCACGGCGAACAGGATGTGGCGTACGCGGAGACGCTCGCCGGTGCGATAGGTCGCCTCGTGGGCGGCATAGTGGCGGCGGCACGCTGCTTCCGACGGGTCGGGCAGCGGCACCGACTGCTCGAGCAGCGCTTCGATCGCGGCGGTCGCGGCCTCGCTGGTCATGCCGTCCGCCGCGCAGGCGTCGGCCGCGGCGAGCAGCCCCGCCTGTTGTGCCGCCTGGCGCAGCAGTTCGGTGCACGCGCGCTGGCGCAGTTCTTCCAGCGGCAGCGCTTCGTCCGGCGCATGCAGGGCGACGCCATTGATGCGAGCCACTCGGGTCGTGCGTTCCGGGGTGCTGAAATCGACGCTCTCGACTTGCATGAAATGCTCCTCAGGTACGGCCGCCGGGACGGCCTGGCGAGTTCTGCCCGGCCGGCACGTTCAGGCGCCGACTGCGCACGACCTGGTAGGGGCGGATGAGATAGCCCACCGATGCGAAGCCGCTCCAGATGTGGACCAGGCGGCTGAACGGGAACAGCAGGAAGATCGTCATGCCGAGTGTGATGTGGAACAGGTAGGGCCACGGCAGGCCGGCGAGCGCTTCGGCGTCGACCGTGCGCAACGTGAGGATGCGCTGGGCCCAGTCGGCGAGGATCAGCATCACCCGGCCGTCGGAGTGCGCCCACGAATACGGCAGTGTGATCAGCCCGACCACCAGCTGCACCCACAGGATCACCAGGATCGCGATGTCGGTGCGGTGGCTGGTGTAGCGGATGCGCGAGTCGAAGACCCGGCGATAAATCAGCATCGTCAGGCCGATGAAGCACAGGGTGCCGAACGCGCCGCCCGACCAGATCGCGATCTGCTGCTTGACCGGGGCTTCCAGGAAGTGGCCGTAGAACGAATGCGGCGTCAGCAGGCCGACGAAATGGCCGAAGAACAGGAACAGGATGCCGACATGGAACAGGTTGCTGCCCCAGCGCAGAAGGCCGCTGCGCAGCAGCTGCGACGAGTCGCTTTTCCAGGTGTACTGGTCGCGGTCGAAGCGGATCAGGCTGCCGAGCAGGAACACCGTCAGGCAGATGTACGGATAGACGCCGAAAACAAAACCGTGCAGCGTCGTCATGCTTGGGCTCCTTTCGCAGGCGGGTCCTTGCGGACGATGCGTATCGGTTGCGACAAAGGAACCAGCGGGTCGGGCCGGGACTGGCCCTTGGACGAGCAGCCGTCGAAGACGATCGGCTCTTCCCAGATCGTGTCGATCGACTCTTCGGCAGCCACCTGCACCGGCTGCGCCTTCTCGCCGGCCAGTTCCAGCAGGGCCCCGAGCACGCTCGCGTAGGCACTGTCGCGCTGCTGCAGCGCGGCGAAGATCGCGTTGAAGATGTGCGCCATCTCGCCGAGGAAGGCGCGGGCCTCGCGCGGCGGCTGGGTCGAGGTGAATTCGAGCACCACCGGCAGGAAATCGGGGAGCTCGCCTTCGGCGAGATAGAGGCCGGCCTTCTCGTAGGTCTGCGCCAAATCGATCATCGCCGGGCCGCGCTCGCGCGAGTCGCCGTGCACGTGCTCGAACAAGTGCAGTGAGGTGGCGCGGCCGTGATCGAAAAGCTCGACGTAGCCGGCCTCGACGTCGAGTGCGGGCCTGCGTTCGAGCGTCCCGATCAGGGCGTCCAGTTCGGTCAGGCGCGACGCCGACAAAGCGCCTTCGGCGTGCAGCACGTCGCGCATGTCCGCGAGGTGCTCACGCAGCCCGGCATCGGGATAGCCGAGCAGCAGCGCCAGCACGCGCAGGCTCTTCGATGCGACCGGCGGATTGTTGAAGAGGGCCATGGTTCAGACCTCCGCCTTGATGGGTATCGTGCGCTTGCGGTTGCCGCCGAACAGGCTCACGTCGGTCGAACCGTCGGAGCAGCCGTTGCCGAAGGTGAAGCCGCAGCCGCCGCGCATGTCGAAGGTGTTCTCGGCGTACTCGCGGTGGCTGCTCGGGATCACGAAACGGTCCTCGTAGTTCGCGATCGCCATCACGTGGTACATGTCCTCGACCTCGGCCTGGCTCATGCCGACCTGCTGCAGCGCGCCGAGGTTGATGCGTCCGTCGACGTGCTTCTCGCGCTGGTAGGCGCGCATCGCCAGCATCCGTTCGAGGGCGCGCACCACCGGCACCGTGTCGCCGGCGGTGAGCAGGTTGGCGAGGTACTTTACCGGGATGCGCAACTGGTTGACGTCGGGGATCTCGCCGTTGGTGCCGACGTGG
>JBDTIO010000370.1:0-7567 GCA_039936375.1 Caldimonas sp.
GACGGCTTCGATCACCTGCGCAGCGACAAGCAGATGCTGCCGCTGGCCGACGCCGCGCGCTGCCGCTCCGAGGCCGACTGGCTGGTCGGCATCAACGGCACGCGGGCGATGACCGCATTCAACTCGCGCGACGGCGGCTTTTTCCTCACCACCGTCGGCCGGGTGCAGACACCGACGCTCTCGATCATGGTCGTGCGCGAGGAGCAGATCAGGAAGCACGTCTCGCGCGACTACTGGGAAGTGCGCGGTACGTTCGCGGTGGTGGCGGGCGAATACGAAGGCAAGTGGTTCGACCCGGCGTGGAAGAAGAATGCCGACGACGCCGAGCTGCGTTCCGACCGGCTCTGGAACGAGGCCGACGCGCTGAAGATCGCCACGGCGGTGCAAGGCCAGCCGGCCTCGGTGAGCGAGGAGGCCAAGCCGAGCAGCCAGGCCCCGCCGCAGCTCTACGACCTCACCAGCCTGCAGCGCGAGGCCAACTCGCGCTTTGGCTTCTCGGCGCGAACCACGCTGTCGATCGCGCAGGCGCTATACGAGAAGCACAAGGTGCTCACCTACCCGCGGACCGACAGCCGGCATCTGCCGGAGGACTACGTCGCCGTCGCCAAGGACACCATCGGGATGATCTCCAAGGAAGACCTGCCCGGCCCCTTGCGGCCGCTGGCGGTGCACGCGAAGACGGCGATCAAGGAAGGCTATGTCAAGCCGATCAAGAAGATCTTCGACAACGCCAAGGTCTCGGATCACTTCGCCATCATCCCGACGCTTCTGCCACCGAAGAGCCTCTCGGAGATCGAGGCCAAGCTCTACGACATGGTGGCCAAGCGGTTCCTCGCCGTCTTCTTTCCCTCGGCCGAGTTCATGGTGACGACGCGGATCTCGACGGTCGCCGACAAGGGCAAGGAGTACAAGTTCCAGACCAACGGCAAGGTCATGGTCAAGCCCGGCTGGCTCGCCGTATACGGACGCGAGGCGCAGGAGGACGACGCCAATCTCGTCGCCGTGGCCGAGGGCGAACTAGCGCGCACCGAGAGCGTCGACGTCAAGGCGCTGAAGACGCGGCCGCCGGCGCGCTATACCGAAGCGACGCTGCTCTCGGCGATGGAAGGCGCCGGCAAGCTGATCGACGACGACGACATGCGCGAGGCGATGCAGGAAAAAGGCCTCGGTACGCCGGCGACGCGCGCGGCGATCATCGAAGGCCTCATCTACGAGAAGTACATCCACCGCGAGGGCCGCGAGCTCGTGCCCGGTGCGAAGGCGTTCCAGCTGATGACGCTGCTGCGCGGCCTCGGCGTCGAGGATCTGACCAAGCCGGAGCTCACCGGCAACTGGGAGTACCAGCTCGCAGAGATGGAGAAGGGCCACCTCGAGCGCGAGACCTTCATGAAGCAGATCGCCGAGATGGCCGAGCGGATCGTTCGAAAAGCCAAGGAGTACGACCGCGACACCATTCCAGGCGACTACGCGACGCTCGCCACGCCGTGCCCGAACTGCGGCGGCGTGATCAAGGAGAACTACCGTCGCTATGCCTGCACCGGCATCCCGGGC
Organism: Caldimonas sp.; assembly: GCA_039936375.1. GTDB lineage: Bacteria > Pseudomonadota > Gammaproteobacteria > Burkholderiales > Burkholderiaceae_C > Schlegelella_A. The sequence continues at coordinate 1,552 of JBDTIO010000370.1, forward strand.
AAGACCGAGCCCTGCGGCTTTTCGATCAGCAAGATTCCGGGTGGCCGCGCCTTCGAGCTGGCGGAGGTCGAGGCTTTCCTGCGCGACATGCACATCGGCCCGCTCGAGGGCTTCCGCTCGAAGGCCGGCTGGCCGTTCACCGCCGAGCTGAAGCTGGTGCGCGACGACGAGCTCAACAACTGGAAGCTAGAGTTCGATTTCGGCGAAGATGCCAAGCGCGAAGGCGAGTCGGGCGCACCGGTCGATTTCGGCGAGCAAGAATCGCTCGGCATCTGCCCGAAGACGCAGGGCAAGGTCTACGAGTTCGGCGCCAACTACGTCTGCGAGCACAGCGTGGGTGTCAACGTCACCTGCGACTTCAAGAGCGGCAAGGTCATCCTGCAGCAGCCGGTGGCGCGCGAGCAGATGACCAAGCTGCTGGCGACCGGCGCCACCGACCTGCTGGAAGGCTTCGTCTCGAACAAGACCCGTCGCAAGTTCAAGGCGCGCCTGGCCTGGGACGCGAAGGAGGGCAAGGTGGTGTTCGCGTTCGAGCCGCGGCCGCCGCGCGCTGCCAAGAAGGCACCGGCCAAGAAGGTCGCCAGGAAAGCCTCCTGACGACGTGCACCGGGAGCAGAGCGCGGCGCATTCGCTGCGGCGTCGACGTGGCCCCGTCCGACAGGGCGACGCCGCGTGCGCCATACACTGAGTCGAACATCGAGGAGACTGACGTGAAGACTGGGTTCGCTCTTCGCCGCGCGCTGCTCGGCGCTTCCTTTCTCGTGCTGGCGTCCGCCGCGATCCACGCGCAATCGGCCGACACCAAGCAGCCACCGCGCCTGCCGCCGATTCCTTCGCAGACGTCGCAGATCCCGAACGGCGTCGATACAGGCACGTCGCAGACGAACGGCAGCATGCCACTCGGCACGCCGGTGCCGCCGAACGGTGCCGTCGGCACCAACGAGCAGCGCACGCGCTCGGCCGCGGCTCGCGCCGCCGCACGCCCGGATCCGCTGACACGCAACGGCGCGCCGCTGGCCACGCCGGCGCCAGTCGTCGGCGATGCCGTCGCCCGCGAGGCCGCCGGCAAGGCCGCGTCGGCTCCGCCGCGGAAGGCGCCTGCTCGCGCCTCGGCCGACACCACGGGCGACGCGGCAACGTTCCGCAAGTCGATGGCGCAGTGCTCGGCGCTGGCCAAGCGCACCGATCGCGCGGCCTGCGCGAGCCAGGCACGCAAGGTCCGGGGAGTCGCGAACTAGGCCGGCGCGACGACCGAGGCGGTGGCGACGAGCTCGTTGAATAGCGCGAGCGACGCCGCGCCCGAGACGGCGTAGGGGTCGAGCACCGCGCCTTCGGAGTACTTCAGAAGCAGCGCCGGGTTCAGGCGGTTCATGTTGACCTGCCCCATCGACCAACCCGAGAAGTGCCGCTCGCCGATTTCCTCGTAATGCAGCAGCACGACCTCGCGGTGCCGCTCGTCCTGCGCGATCCGGTTGTAGATCGCGCTCACGGCGCTGCGGCCGCCTTCGAGCACCTGCAGGAAGATGTCGGCATTGGAGCAGTAGCAGAGCACACCGGTGACGCCCGCGGCGGCGTTCTTCTCCTTCGACTTCTTCAGGATCGCGGCGAGTGCGTCGGCATTCACCGAATCGGCAGCGCGGCTGGCATACATCAGGCGGACCAGCATGTCATTCCTTCCTCGAAAGGAGCGACAGGAACTCGCGGCGCAGGTTTGCGTCCTTGAGGAAGGCGCCACGCATGACGCTGTTGGTCATCATCGACTCGTCGTCCTTGACGCCGCGCCAGTGCATGCAGAAGTGATCGGCCTCCATGACGATCGCCAGGCCATCGGGCTTGACGCGGTCCTGCAGTTCGTTGGCGAGCATCGTCACCGCCTCTTCCTGGATCTGCGGCCGGTTCATGATCCAGTTGCAGATGCGGGCGTATTTCGACAGGCCGATCAGGTTCGAGTGTTCGTTCGGCAGAAGGCCGATCCAGACTTTGCCGATGATCGGGCAAAGGTGGTGCGAGCAGGCGCTGCGCACCTTGAGCGGGCCGACGATCATCAGTTCGTTGAGGCGGGACACATTCGGAAATTCGGTCACCGAAGGCATCGGCACATAGCGGCCTTCGAATACCTCGGTGAGAAACATCTTGGCGACGCGCCGGGCGGTTTCCGCGGTGTTGTGGTCGCTGTCGGTATCGATGACGAGCGAGCGCAGGACGGCCTGCATCTTTTCCTCGACCTCGGCCCGCAATTCGTCGATCTCGCCGGGCTCGATGTACTCGGCGATGTTGTCGTTGGCGTGGTAGCGGCACTGAGCGCCGATCAGCCGGTAGCGGATTCGATCCGAAGCAGGCAGGCGCGCAAGGTCGCCTTCGCTTCGAAAGATGGGGGTGGGTTTTTCGCCGGCCATGCGGGCACGCTTCGAGCCTCGGGGACAGCGAGCGTACCGCAGCTTCGCCGGCGCGGCTTTGCCGCTCGGCCCGACCGTAGACTGTCCCGGTGAATCGTTCCGCTCGTTCCCTTCCGCTCGCGGTGCTGATCGGCCACATGGCCGACGCGGTTCGAGGCGTTCGCGCCGGTGCGTCACTGAACGACGTGCTTTCGCACTGCCCGGCCGAAGCGCGGCCGGGTACGCAGGCGCTCGCCTTTCACGCCCTGCGCTGGCTCGGCGCCGCCGAGGTCGTGCGACGCAGTCTCGCCCCGAAGACGCCGCCGCCCGATGTGGACGCGCTGCTGCTCGGTGCCCTGGCCCTGCTCTGGCCGCCCGGCGAGCCGCCGTATGCGGATCACGTCCTCGTCGATCAGGCCGTCGCCGCAGCCCGCCGCCGGTCGCCCGCCGGTGCCGCGTTCGTCAATGCGGTGCTGCGTCGCTTCGGGCGAGAGCGTGAAGCGCTCGTCGCCACTGCCTTGAAGGATCCCCTGGCACGCTGGAACCACCCTCCCTGGTGGCTGGCGCGACTGCGCAGCGACTGGCCGGACGAATGGCAGGCGATCGCCGATGCCGACAACCAGCATCCGCCGATGACCTTGCGTGTCAATGCCCGACGCTCGACCGCCGGCGCTTACCTGGCCCGGCTCGCCGAAGCCGGCATCGAAGCCGAAGCCGGCCCGGGCCACGTCGTCAACCTGTTGCGCCCGGTGCCGGTGGGGCGCTTGCCCGGTTTTGCGGCGGGCGATGTCTCGGTCCAGGATGCCGCTGCCCAGCGTGCTGCCGAGCTGCTGCTCGCCGCGCCGCTCGCGCCCGGTGCCCGCGTGCTCGACGCCTGCGCGGCACCGGGCGGCAAGACGGCTCACCTGCTGGAACTCGCCGATCTCGACGTGCTCGCCGTCGATCGCGATGCCGCACGGCTGGTTCGTGTCGACGAGACCCTGGCCCGCCTCGGCCTGCACGCCCGTACGCTGGCCGCCGACGCGGCCGACCCCGCCACCTGGTGGGACGGCCGTCTCTTTGACGCCATCCTCCTCGACGCACCGTGCAGCGCATCGGGCATCGTGCGCCGCCACCCCGACGTCAGATGGCTGCGCCGGGACAGCGACATCGCCGCTCTCGTCGCGACCCAGGCGCACCTCCTCGACGCGCTCTGGCCCTTGCTGGCGCCTGGCGGTCGGCTGCTCTACTGCACCTGCTCGCTGTTCAAGGTGGAAGGCGAGGCGCAGATCGACGCTTTTTTGCAACGGCAAGGGGACGCAGTCATCGCCGCGTCACCGCCTTCGGCCGGGCATCTGCTGCCGCTGCCCGACAATCGACAGGCGCCGCCGGCGCCCGCGTCGAGCGCCGCGGCCGACGGCTTCTTCCTGATGCTCATCGAGAAAAACCGAGACCTCACGAACCCATGACCCGGCCGCCGCCGTCCGGCTCGTTGCGCCGCCGCAGCCTGCTGCGCGCTCTCGGCGTCGCGGCGTTGCCCGGCCTGCCGCTGGGAGGCCTGGGTGCCGCATTGGCCGGTGCTCCGGTTTCCGCCGCTGCCTCCGGTCCCGAGCTCACCATGTTCGACGTCAGCCGCGATGAGGAAGGCGTTCATCTCAGCTACGCCGTCGACTTCGACCTCGGCCACAGCGTCGACGACGCGCTGATGAAAGCGGTGCCTCTGTTCTTCGTCGCCGAGGCCGAGATCTTTCGCGACCGCTGGTACTGGCGCGATCGCCGGGTCGCGCACGCTGTGCGTACCTGGCGTGTCGTCTATCAGCCGCTGACCTCCACTTACCGGGTGACGACCGTCGGTGGCCTCAGCCAGACCTACCCTACGCGTGCCGATGCGCTCGCCTCGACCAGCCGCACCTCGCGCTGGAAGATCGCTGAGCCGGGACAGATCGAGGACGGCGCGCACCACTACATCGAATTCCAGTGGCGGCTCGACACCACGGAGCTGCCACGGCCGATGCAGATCGGCATCAGCGGCGAGCCCGACTGGCAGCTCTCGGTCAAGCGAACGCTGCGCCTCAATTGACGAACACCCTGCCTCACGCACCGCGTGATTCGGCAGCCCGGCGACCCATGACTCCGGCCAGCCGCTGGGTCTGGGTCGTTTCGACCTTGGCCGCCCTCGGCGCGGGGTTGGTGCTCGCTTTCCTGCTGTCCGTCGCCACCAACAACCCGACGCTCTACGAGCGCCACTACGTCTGGCTGTTCTGGGTCAACGTGGCGCTGGCGAGCGTGCTGGTGCTGGTCATCGTCGTCACCGGCGTACGCCTGCTCTGGCGCGTTTCGCGCGGCCGCTTCGGCAGCCGGTTGCTGCTCAAGCTGGCAGCGATCTTCGCACTCGTCGGCGTCGTTCCCGGCGTCGTCATCTACACCGTCAGCTACCAGTTCGTCTCGCGCTCGATCGAGAGCTGGTTCGACGTGCGCGTCGAAGGCGCACTCGACGCCGGTCTGAACCTCGGCCGCGGCACGATCGATTCCATCATCGGCGATCTCGCCACCAAGACCCGGCTGGCGGCCGAGCGGCTTGGCGAGAGCACGCTGCCCGCCGACCCGCTGGTGCTCGAGCGTCTTCGCGAACAGCTGTCGGCGCAGGACGTCAGCATCGTCGGCAGCGCGGGCCAGACGCTCATCACCACCGGGGCCAGTGTCCTTGGCCTGATGCCCGAGCGGCCGTCGCCGCAACTGCTGCGCCAGGCGCGAACCCAGCGTGTCGCCAGTCTGGCCGAAGGTCTCGACGAAGACGCCGCAGCCGCCGGCACCGGCGCCCGGGTTCGAGCCGTCGCGCTCATTCCGAGCAGCAATTTCGCGCTCGGCGAGCAGGAGCGTTATCTCGTCGTGACGCAGTCGATCGCGCGGTCCCTTGCGGCCAACGCGCTGGCCGTGACCAGCGCCTACCGCGAATACCAGCAACGCTCGCTGGCGCGCTCGGGCTTGCGCAAGATGTACATCGGCACGCTGACGCTGGCGCTGGTGCTCGGCGTCTTCGGCGCGCTGCTGCTTGCTGTGGCGCTGAGCAATCAGCTGGCGCAGCCGCTGCTGCTGCTCGCCGAAGGTGTATCGGAGGTGGCCCGGGGCGACTTCAGCTCCAAGGCCGTTTTCGCTTCGCGCGACGAGCTCGGCGGCCTGACCCGGTCGTTCGCCGAAATGACCGAGCAGCTTTCCGACGCGCGCGAGCTGGTGCATCGAAGCGTCGTCCAAGTCGAAGGCGCGCGCGCCAACCTGCAGACCATCCTCGACAACCTGACCGCCGGCGTCATGGTGTTCGACAAGAACGGCGCGATCGACACGGTCAACCCGGGCGCGACGCGGATCCTGCGCCTGCCGCTCTCGGCGTATCGCGGTCGCCGGCTCGACGAAGTGCCGGGCCTGGGCAATTTCGGCCAGACGATCCGTCAGCGCTTCGACCTGCATTCGGCCAGCCCTGAGGCCGGCGAACGCGACCACTGGCAGGATTCGTTCGATTTGCAGACGACCGGCCCCGACGGTCGCGAGCGCGACTCGATCACGCTGCTGGTGCGCGGCGCGGCGATGCCGCAGGGCGCGCGGCTGATGGTCTTCGACGACATCACCGAGCTGGTCTCGGCGCAGCGCATCGAAGCCTGGAGCGA
>JBDTIO010000371.1:0-3341 GCA_039936375.1 Caldimonas sp.
TGCAGCTGGCCTTCGGCGAGGGCGCGGCGCAGGTCGCGCAGCAGGTCGAATTGCTCGCGGGCGCCGCTCACCATGCGCGCCTCGAAGAAGCAGTGCGTGGCGCCGCCGCCGCTCTTGGCGGAACGCATCGCCGCCTCGGCGTGGGCGATCAGGTCCGTCAGGCCACCGTGCTCGGGGTACATGGCGACGCCCACCGAACTCGACACCGCGGCTTCGCGCCCGTTCATCTGGCACGGCTCGCCGATCGCGCCCTGCAACCGCTCGGCAAAGATGCGCGCATCTTCATTGCTCGGGTGGCCGCAGATGAGGACGAGGAACTCGTCGCCGCCGAGATGCGCGATCCGGTCGCCCGGCCGCGAAAAGCGCTTCAGGCGTGCCGCGATCTCGCGCAGCATGAGATCGCCCATGTGGTGGCCGAGCGTCTCGTTGACCGGCTTGAAGCCATCGAGATCGATGAACAGCAGCGCCATGCGCTCGCCGCTCTCTTCGGCCTGCTGCACCGATTGCGCCAGCACGCCATCGAACATCAGCCGGTTCGGCAGGCGCGTCAGGCCGTCGCGGTAGGAGCGCCGCTGCAGCTCGGTTTCGGCGATGCGCAGGGACAGGCGCAGCCGCGCCTCGAGGACCGAAAAGATGAGGCCGACCAGCAGCAACGAGACCGAGCCGAGCGAAGCGAGAAGCGTCAGTGTCGCCGGCGACACCTGGCCGGCATTGGCCGATGACGACTGTTCACCGAGGCCGGCTGCGCCGATCACCAGCTGCTGGCTGGCGACCAGGGTGGCGCCGAGCACCAGCGCGGCCGTCGCCTGCCAGAGCAAGGTCGGCGGGCGGGGCCGGTCGCCGCCACGAAAGAAGGCACCGAGCGCCATCATGCAACCGCCGGATGTTCCGGCGATCGCCGCGGCCAGGGGCAGCAGGTGCCAGACGATCCCCGGTTGCAGCCCGAGCGGCGCCAAGGCCAGCGCATGCGCGCCGACGACGCCGGCACCGAGCGCAAAGGCGCCGAAGGTGACTCGCGCCGGCGTAGCCACCCGGCCGCTGACGGCGCCCAGCCCGGCCACGCAGACAACGATCGCCGCGCCCCAGACGAGCAGCGTGCCGGCGCCGTCGTAGCCGAGCGGGAAGGCGAGCGGCTCGGCGGCCAGGCCGATGATCTGCGAGGACCAGACGCCGAGGGAAAGCGCCCAGGCCGCGCCGAGCAGCCAGAGAAGGCCGGCGCGCGTCCACAGCACGCGGACGCGGCGCGCGAGATCGAGGGCGACGTAGGCGGCGAGTGTGCTGACGCCCAGGCTGAGCAGCAGCATCAGTGCGGCCGGCATCACCGGCCGCGTCAGGGAAGTCATCGCCAGCTCGGCGCTCATGGGCGTTCGGACAGGAATGCGAACAAGGAGGCGGCGAAAACAAGCGTTGCCACGACGTCCACATATCGGCCACAGCCGGGAGAACTTGAGCGGCCGGTGCCGCGGAGCTAGCGCCCGATAACAGGCCCTAATGCAGCACGAGCGGCTGCGGCCGCAGCGATGTGAACCGGCCGATGTAGTCGTAGATGTCTTCTTCGCTCGGCTTGCTGGCCATCAACGCTTCGACGCCGGCCTTGAAGCTTTCGGCGACGGCGCCGTCGATGAAGATGTCCTTTTTCGCGAACTTGTCGACGATCTCGAAGCCGCCGCGCGACGCCACGCCCTGCTCGCCGTCGACCGGGGTGCCTGGAATCTCGAACATGACGACGGCGAAGCTGTCGGAGTTGTAGAGCATGTGCATGGCAAGGATCTCCTTGCCTCTAGCTGCGGCCCGGCAGGGCGATTGCAAGCCGGCCCGGCCAGCGGCCGGCCATCTCAAAGGATCGGATCGATCCGTTCGAGCAGGAGATCGAATTCGGATTCACCGGCGCCGTTGCGCCGGGTCGCGTGGGCCGGCAGATAGTCGCGGGCCGGGTCGAGCCAGATTTCGTAGCTCGAGTCGTACGTCGAGCGGGCGTCGACGACGAACTTCAATGCCGGCACGTCGCCCGACGCCGTCGTCGCGTTTTCGCGGCCGGCAAAGCGCAGCGTGCGCACGCTGGCGTCGCCTCGGGCACCGACGATCACCATCGAGATGCGGCCGCCGTCGCTGGCCCGCTCCGGCTCCGCAGCGACGATGCCGGCGAGCTGGATCATCCAGCTCAGCTGATCCTGGGTTCCGGGCAGCAAGGGCCAGACGACCGAGGGGCCGGAAAAAGTGATCGTGTCCGCATCGCGGCGAAAATTGGCGGCCTGCGCCGAGCGGCGGGCGCGCTGGTCGAGAAAACGCACGGGTGCCAGACCGGTGGCGTCGACGACGCCCTGGCTGGTCTGCGCGAGCAGCGTCAGGCCGGCGATGCGTGCCTCGAGGCGCAGTCCGTAGTCGTCGCCGACGTGCTGCCAGCGGATCTCGCCGGTACCGCGAAAGAAGCCGCGCCGGACTTCGTAGCGCATCGTCACCGAGGGCGGCAGCTTGGTGCGGTAGGTCGGTGGCGGCAATTCGCCGGCGGCGAGAAAGGAGCTCGAGGCCGCGGCAGCAGGCGCCGAGGCGGCCGTGGCGACGGCTTCCGAAGCACCTGCCGAGGCGGCCGTCGCGACGGCTTCCGAGGCACCTGCCGAGGCGGCCGTCGCAACGGCTTCCGAAGCGGCTTCCGAAGCGCCTGCCGAGGCGGCCGTCGACGCCGCAGAGGCGGCCGGGTCGGCCGCTGGCGGCGAACTCGCCTGAGGGCTCAGCGGCTCCGGATCGACGGCTGCTTCTGCCACGACCGGCTCGCTCGCCAACGGCGCGGGCGGCTCGACGGCGCGAGCCGGTATGTCGGTCGGCCGCGAGGCCGCGAACCTGGGCCGAAGCGGCTTCGGCGATGCGGGCGGCGGCGCGGCAGCCGGCTTGGCGATGGCTACCGGAGCCAGCGGAGCTTCGACCGGCTGAACCTCGATGCTGCGCACCTTCATCGGCGTGCCCGCAGCAGGCTCACGATTCGGGCCGAGCGCGTCCCAATCGCTGCCGCCGAGCAGCATCGCGTGCAGCAGCACGACCAGCGTTGCGAACAGCACCAGTGCGCGCCGCCGCAGGCGTTGCTGCGAGCGTTCGGCGATCTCGGCAGGGGAAAGTTCGCGCGGCGATTCCACGACATCGGATCTAGGGTCTGTTGACATATGACAATGCGTCCCGATCGCCCCCCGAAAGCTTCCCCCGGGACCACGAACGATGAAGCTCGCCACGTACAAAGACGGCTCGCGCGACGGACAACTTGTCGTCGTTTCGCGCGACCTTGCCAGCGCCCACTATGCCAGCGGCATCGCCGGCCGCCTGCAGCAGGTGCTCGACGACTGGAATTTCCT
>JBDTIO010000372.1:0-2590 GCA_039936375.1 Caldimonas sp.
GGCAGACACTCCAGCGATGCCAGAGGCCGAGCCTAAGGTGAAGCCTGTCGCAGCGCCCAAAGCGGAAGGCGAGGTCAAGCCGAAATCTGACATTACGACTGAGGCAAATGTCGAGGCGCTGCCCGAGGCCACTCCGCAGCTCGTCAAACGTGTGCATGCCCTCTACGAGCAGCTCGGACGCGAGGATGTTCGCGCTGTCGAGGCAGCAGAAAAAGCACAGCTGGCATCTCGGAAAGATGATGCGCCGAAATAAACATCACATCCTCGGCGGCGAGTTCTGCCGGACCTGGCGCCGAAAATGTTTCTAAGGCACGACTCGCCAACTGCGCGACGCAGATGCAGTGACGGAAACGGAGGAAACGCGATGCCTGCGATAGTGTTGAAGCAACTTCACCGACCCAGACGCACCGGCGTGCACGTCGTCGACGGCGAACTACCCGGCCCGCAGCCGGCCGTGATTCTGGGGCACGAGATCGTCGGTCGCATCAAAGTGCCGGATCCAGGCGTGACCGATCGTGCAGTGGGTCAACGGGTCGGCCTTTCGTGCCTCGCGAACCCAATTAATTCGTGTGCCGCCACGGCTTTACAGGACTATGGATCATGATCAAAGACGTGATTTTCCCCGTCACCAATACGGCAGGCGACGCGAACGCCATGGAGTCGGCGATTGCGCTGGCGATCAGCGCGCACGCGCACTTGGATGTACTTGAGTTCGTCAATCTGCCGCTGCCGCCGGACCGGCCGTGGGGCAATCGTGACCTGAGCCTCGGCGATCTCTATGAAAAACACCGTCTCAAGGCAGAGCTCGATGCGGCCGCATGGCGGCAACGCCTGGCCAAGGAACCCATCAAGTCCGAAGTCCGCGTAGTGGAATCCACCTTCACGGAGTCCCCGGACCTGGCAGCCGAGCACGCGCGCTGCAGCGACCTCGCGGTGATGACGATGGCGACCGACGTCGTTGGTGAGGACGCCATCGTCCACAATTTCTTCGGCTCACTATTGCTCGCGACAGGGCGACCGCTACTGCTGATTCCCCAAGGCTTCAAGTGGCGGCCGATAAAGCACGCGGTCGTTGCGTGGCGGCCGTCACGGGAGGCGGCTCGCACTCTGCACGACGCGCTGCCTCTACTGAATGTTGCCGATTCGGTCGATTTGCTGGAACTGGATTCGGACCAGAGCCGTCAGCGGGAAAACCCGCCGCCAGGAGGCGATGCAAGCGTCCACCTGTACCGCCACGGAATCAAGGCCGTCTTTGTGGCGCAATCGGCGGGCGGCGCGTCTGTGGCCTCTGTGCTGATCAAGCACGTACGAGACAGCGGCGCGGATCTGCTCATCGCAGGTGGGTATGGCCACTCACGCTTCCGCGAGTGGGCATTGGGCGGCACTACTCGAGAGCTGCTGTCAGGTGCGTGCCCGGTTCCCATCCTTTTTTCCAACTGATGGCCCTGCCGCGCAATGACACGGACGTGGACTGTTCTATCCGTTCTTTTTCGCGCCGGACAACGCCAGAGAAAGGCTGGGTCGCGCGCGCCCTCGCACATCACACGATCGAGAACCAAACATGCTCCGAAACGTGAACGACCTGTACGAATTCAAGGTGACCGGAAGCAACGGCCCGATCGGCGTAGTCAAGGATTGTTTTTTTGACGACCGGGCATGGACGATCCGCTTCTTCGTCGTCGAAATGGACGCGTCGCTTGGTGGCCGAAAGGTGTTGATTTCGCCGATGGCCATCCACGTTCTTGATTGGGCCGCAAAGACGCTGGCGGCTTCGTTGACGCGTGAACGAGTGAAGGCCAGCCCGGATGTCGACACCAGCAAGCCCGTGTCGCGTCAGCACGAAGTGGAGCAATTCAGCTATTACGGCTATCCGTCCTACTGGGGTGAGGCGCAGCTCTGGGGCGGCGGTCCGAAATTCGGGATGAGCTTGGACGGCTACCAAGATGTGGGACTCCCCGCCGAGGCGTGGGTACAGGAGAGATTTGCCGACAAGTTGGCGAAACTGCATCGAGAGCGCGGCGATGACCCGCATCTGCGCAGCTGCCGCGCGATCGAGCGGTATTACCTCCATGCCACCGATGGCGACATTGGTCACGTCGAATCGTTGCTGGTGGAGGACGAGGCGTGGGCAATCCGCTACCTCGTCGTCAACACCAGCGACTGGTGGCTCGGTCATCAGACGCTGATTGCCACACCTTGGATTACCGATATCGACTGGCTCGATGCCACCGTGTCGGTCGATCTGACGCGACAGACGATCAAGGAGGTGCCGGCTTACGACCCAAACGCGCTGCCGAACCCGGATCAGGAACGCGCTCTGTTCGACCATTACGAGCGCCCCGACCACGCGAATATGATTGCGGCGCGTCCTGTTTGACCTCCCTCATACCCGGTCAGGCCCCTTTGCAAGATCTGCGAATAAAAACGGCACCGTTCCCACTGGAGGATTCCATGTTCAAAACACAACTGCGATTGCCAGAGTTGGCGCTGGTGGTAGGGACTCGAGGATTGCTCGGTGCAGGTCTCGGTCTGCTGCTCGCTGACCGAGTCAATCCGGATGAGCGTCGAGCCGTCGGCTGGGCTTTGGTCG
>JBDTIO010000373.1:0-11108 GCA_039936375.1 Caldimonas sp.
CCGACTTCGAAGTTGCGCTTGGCCGAGGCGAGCTGCTCGGCGATCGCCGTCTTGTTGGCGCGCGTGGTCTCGAGCGTGTCCTGGGCGCCCAGCACGTCGAAGTAGGCCTGGCTGACGCGCAGCATCAGATCCTGCTCGGCGCTGTCGAGATCGGCCAAGGACGATTCGAGCGAGCGTTCCGATTGCGCGATCGTCGCCATGTTGCCGCGGTTGAAGAGTGGCTGGCGACCGTTGATCGAACCCTGCAGGGTGTTGCTGTTGAAGTTGTCTTCCCCAGGCTCCTTGGTCGTGGTGCGCGCGGCCGAGGCGGTGGCGGCGATGTTCGGCCGCATCAGGGCCCGCGCCTGCTCGACACGGAAGGGCGCCGAGTCGGCCAGCGCCCGCGCCGACAGATAGGTGGCGTCGTAGGCATGCGCTGCTTCGTAGAGCTCCAGCAGCGACTGCGCTCGCGCCGGCGTGGCCGCGAACACTTCCAGCAAGCCGGCCATCGCGAGAAGAAGCGGAGAGCGGAGACGCGCAAACGACATGAAGGGATTCCTCGTGATCTTTCGAACCGCCGCGAGGTTATAGGCCGACTCGAGGCCCAGTCATCGGCAAATGCGACGATCTGCGCGTCGGGTGCGTCCTGAGGAGCGATATTCGCGACAGCCTGCGCCCCACTTCCGTGCTTCGACGCCGCCCTGTCCGGGCTCGAATCGTTTTCAGAAGCTGAAGCGGCTGGGTTCGCCGAAGCCGATCAGGCGTGGCGCCACCGCATCGAACAGCTCGACGCTGGCGAAGCCGCCTGCCGATGCCGCGCTTCTGCCGCCGGCCGCCGTCCCCTCGGCAACCGGCGCACGCGTCAGCAAGGTGGCGCGCATGATCGGCAGCTGACCGACGACCGTGACCAGCCGGCCACCCGGCTTGAGCTGGCCGAGCAGGGCGCGCGGCACTTCGGCCACCGAGCCGGAGAGAACGATCACGTCGAAAGGCGCGTCGAGCGATGGCGCCCGCGACGCGTCGGCTTCCAGGACGGTGGCGTTGCCGATCCAGGCGCGGCGCAGGTTGTCGGCGGCGAAGCGCGCCAGCTCGGGGATGATCTCGAGCGTCGTCACGTGCTGCGCCTTGTGGGCCAGCAGCGCGGCCATGTAACCGGATCCGGCACCGACCTCGAGCACACGTTCATGGCGCTGCACCGCGAGCTCCTGGAGCAGGCGGGCCTCGACCTTCGGCGCCAGCATCGACTGACCTTGCGGCAGCGGCACCTCGGTGTCGACGAAGGCCATCGACCGGTAGGCGGCGGGAACGAAGTCCTCGCGCTTGACGAACGAGAGCAGCGACAGGACGCCGTCGTCGAGCACTTCCCAGGTGCGAATCTGCTGCTCGATCATGTTGAAGCGGGCTTGTTCGATGTTCATGACGGGCGGGTGCGAAAAATGCCGGCAAAGGCGGCAGGATAACGGCGTCGCCGCGTCGTCGATGGGCAGCCTCGGCCGACCGGCGCAACGCGTGCCATGATGCTTGCCGTGCAAGGAGGCCGTTTTCGGTGAAGCAGGCGCTGCCGTTTCGCAACCCGTACCGCCACGATTTCGTTCGCGTCGCCGTCGCGGTGCCGCGGCTGCGCGTCGCCGACCCGGCCTTCAACGCCGCCGAGTCGGTCGACCTGATCGAGCGGGCCGCGGCCGAGGGCGCCGTGCTCGTCGCGTTTCCGGAGCTCGGCTTGTCGGCATACACCTGCGACGACCTGTTTCACCAGAGGGCGCTCCTCGACGCCTGCGAAGCCGCCCTGGCGAGCGTGGCTGAAGCGACGCGCAAGACGAACATCGTCGCCGTCGTCGGCCTGCCGCTGCGCCTCGATCACCTGCTCTTCAATTGCGCCGCCGTGGTCTTCGGCGGGCGCGTGCTCGGCGTCGTCCCGAAGACCTACCTGCCGAACTACGGCGAGTTCTACGAGGCGCGCCAGTTCAACGCCGCCGACCATGCGCTGTCGGAGGGAATCCGGCTCGGCGGCGAGCTCGTTCCGTTCGGCAACGACCTGCTGTTCCAGGCCACGAACCTGCCGCTCCTGAAATTCCACGCCGAAATCTGCGAAGACCTCTGGGTGCCCATTCCACCGTCGAGCCTGGCGGCGCTGGCCGGGGCGACGGTGCTCGTCAACCTCTCGGCCTCGAACATCACGATCGGCAAGTCGGACTACAGGCACCAGCTGGTGGCGCAGCAATCGGCGCGCTGCCTGGCGGCCTACCTCTATTCGTCGGCGGGCGCCGGCGAATCGACGACCGATCTGGCCTGGGACGGCCAAGCCCTCATCTGCGAGAGCGGCGATTTGCTGGCGCAGTCGGAGCGTTTCGTCGACGGCTCCCATCTGATCACTGCCGACGTTGACCTCGGGCGCGTCTCGCGCGAACGGATGCGGCAGAACACCTTCGGTCAGTCGATGGCACGGCACAAGGCCGAGCTCGCGAACTTTCGCCACGTCGAGTTCGAGCTGCCGGTACCGACCTCGCTGCCGCTCGCGCTGCGCCGCGAGGTCGCCCGGTTTCCCTACGTCCCGAGTGACGCCGACCGGCGCGACGAGCGCTGTGCCGAGGTCTACGGCATCCAGACCTCGGCGCTGGTGCAGCGGCTGTCGGCGAGTGGCATCGACAAGGTCGTGATCGGCATTTCCGGCGGCCTCGACTCGACGCACGCCTTGCTCGTCTGCGCCCGCGCGATGGATCTTTTGAAGAAGCCGCGCACGAACATCCTCGCCTACACGATGCCCGGCTTTGCCACGAGCACGCGCACGCTCGACCAGGCGCGGCGACTGATGCAGGCCGTCGGCTGCCAGGCCCGCGAGATCGATATCCGGCCGAGCTGCGAGCGCATGCTGGCCGACATCGGCCATCCGTATGCAAAGGGTCAGGCCGACTACGACGTCACCTTCGAGAACGTGCAGGCCGGCGAGCGGACGAGCCATCTGTTTCGCCTTGCCAATCTGAACTGCGCCATCGTCGTCGGCACCGGCGACCTCAGCGAACTGGCCCTCGGCTGGTGCACCTACGGCGTTGGCGACCACATGTCGCACTACAACGTCAACGCCAGCGTGCCGAAGACACTGGTCAACCACTTGGTTCGCTGGGTGGCCGCTAACGGCTCGGTGGGCGACGCAGCGCGTCGGGTGCTCGCAGACATCGTCGCCACCGAGGTGAGTCCGGAGCTGGTGCCGGGAGCGGCCAGCGACAAGCCGGCGCAATCCTCGGAAGACGTGGTCGGTCCCTACGAGCTGCAGGACTTTCATCTCTACCAGGTGTTGCGCTACGGCTTTGCGCCGAGCAAGGTGGCCTTTCTCGCGTGGACGGCGTGGCACGACGCGTCGCTCGGTCGCTGGCCCGACGACCCGACGGTCGCCCGCCACGAGTACTCCCTCGGCGAGATCAAGAAGCATCTGCGCACCTTCCTGTATCGCTTCTTCAAGACCAGCCAGTTCAAGCGCTCGGTGGCACCGAACGCGCCCAAGGTCGGCTCGGGCGGCTCGCTCTCGCCGCGCGGCGACTGGCGCGCCCCCAGCGACTCGGAAGCCACCGTCTGGCTGAACGAGCTCGAGACCGTGCCCGACCAATGATCTTGGCGGCCGCGTTTTCTCCTCTCTGCTCGCGTCGGCGGAACCGGGCGCTCGCCCTGGCCGTGTTGCTCGTCGCTTTCGGCGCGGCGGCCTGCGCCTCGATGGCACCGCGCACCGTCGATGTGTCGCAGGCGCGGCTGCAGGAATTGATCGCGCGCCGTTTCCCGGTAAAAAGGCGCCTCCTGGAAGCGATCGACATCACCGTCGACTCGCCGCACCTGACGCTGCAGCCCGAAAGCAATCGCATCGCCGTCGACCTGCTGCTCGATGCCGGCAACGCCGGTGCTGCGACCTCGAACATGACCGGCTCGCTGCGCGTCACCGAAGGTCTTCGCTTCGAGGCCAGTGACAACACGGTGCGGCTGGTCGACGTTCATGTCGAGCGCTTCGTCATCGACGGGCTTCCTCTCGCCTGGCAACGAGAACTCGATCGCGTCGGCAAGCCGCTCGCCAAGGCGCTGCTCGACGACGCGGTGCTCTACGCGCTGCGCCCCCAAGACATCGCCGGTCTCGAAGACTTCGGCGTGCGGCCGGGCGATCTCCGCGTAACCGACTCGGGCCTCAGGATCACGTTGTTGCCGAACGATCGTTGAGGGCGCCGCCGGCGGCATCGCTAAGATGCCGGGCTTTGCCGGAGAACGCGTTGGAGCTGATCCTGCTCTTCAAGGGCACCTTGATGGGCATCGTCGAGGGCCTCACCGAATTCCTGCCGGTCTCGAGCACCGGTCACCTCATCCTCGCCGGCTCGCTGCTCGGCTTCGATAACGACAAGGGCAAGGTCTTCGACATCGCGATCCAGACCGGCGCCATCTTCGCGGTGATGATCGTCTACCGGCAGCGGCTCGCCGAGACGATGCGTGGCCTCGGCGACGACGAGAAAGCGCAGCGCTTCGCGATCAATGTCGGCGTCGCGTTCGTTCCCGCCGTGGTTCTCGGCCTGCTGTTCGGCAAGATGATCCAGCAGCACCTGTTCACGCCGATCGTCGTCGCCACGACCTTCATCCTCGGTGCCTTCGTCATCCTCTGGGCCGAGCGGCGCAAGACGGTGCCGCGCATCGACAGCGTGGACGCGATGCGACCAATCGACGCCCTCGGCGTCGGCCTGTGCCAATGCCTGGCCCTGATACCCGGTACCAGCCGTTCCGGCGCGACCATCATCGGCGGCATGCTGCTCGGCCTGTCGCGCAGGGCGGCGACCGAATTCAGCTTCTTTCTGTCGATGCCGACGCTGATCGGCGCCGGCATCTACAGCCTGTGGAAGGAGCGGGCAATGCTGTCGACGGCCGACATTCCGCTGTTCGCGGTCGGCCTCGTCTTCTCGTTCCTCGCCGCCTGGGTTTGCGTTCGCTGGCTGCTGCGCTATATCTCGACGCACACTTTCACGCCATTTGCCTGGTATCGGATCGCCTTCGGCATCGTCGTGCTGGCCACGGCCTACAGCGGCCTGGTCACCTGGGCAGACTGATCAGCGCCTCGCGCGCTCGAAGACGAGATCCCAGACGCCGTGGCCGCGGGTCAGCCCGCGCTGCTCGAACTTCGTCAGCGGTCGATGGGCCGGCCGCTCGGCGAATCCGGCGGCGGTGTTGGCCAGTCCGGGCTCCGCCGAAAGCACCTCGAGCATCTGCTCCGCATAGGAATGCCAGTCGGTGGCGCAGTGCAGCGTCGCGCCCGGTGCGAGCCGGCTCGCGAGGAGCCGCACGAAAGGCGGCTGGATCAGGCGTCGCTTCAGATGTCGCGTCTTCGGCCACGGATCGGGGAAGAAGATGTTGACCGCCGCGAGCGACGCCGGCAGCGTCATGTGCTCGAGCACGTCAACGGCGTCGTGACAGACGATGCGCACATTGACCAGCTTTTCTTCGCCGATCCGTTTGAGCAACGCGCCGACACCGGGCGGATGCACCTCGATGCCGAGAAAGTCGATCGCCGGATGGGCCATCGCGATCTCGGCGGTGGCCGCGCCCATGCCGAAGCCAATCTCGACGACCAGCGGTGCGCGTCGGCCGAAGGTCGGTTCGTGGTCGAGCGGCCGTACCTGGTACGGCAGCACGAAGGTCGGACCGAGTTCGGCGAGGGCACGTGCCTGGCCCGGCCCCATGCGGCCGTTGCGAACGACAAAACTGCGCGGCGCGTGGTGCGCTGACGTCGGCGGTGCGGCCGGATCATGCATGCGTGAGGAACGGCTGGAGGACTCGGCCGAGTATCACCGCCGCGGGCCAACGACGCGCTGTTGCGATGGAATCCTCTTCGTCCTGCGCCCGGGCGCGGCATCTTCCGACAGGGGGCGCCGCGTGGCCTCTCCACACTGCGGTTCCGGGATGCGCACGATAGTGCGGTGACGCTCGCTCAATTTTCATTTGGAGAAAACCATGTACAAGAGAAAGTTCCTCGCCACGCTCGGCTTCGCCACGCTTCTCGCCGCTTGCTCGACCACGAGCCCCAACGCGCCATCGGATCCGGCCGGCAAGCGCGCCAGCATCGATGCCAACGTCAGCGGTGCGTTGACCAAGCTCTATGCGCAGGATCCGGGCTCACGCGAACTCGTCGCCAAGGCGCGCGGCGTGCTCGTGTTCCCTTCGGTCGTGTCGGCCGGCTTCGTCGTCGGCGGCTCGTACGGAACTGGCGCGTTGCTCGTTCACGGCGACACTGTGGGCTACTACAGCACGACGGCAGGCTCGGTCGGTCTGCTGGCGGGGGCGGACTCCAAAGCCGTCTACCTGCTGTTCATGAATGACGATTCGCTCAACAAGTTCCGCGCCAGCAACGGCTGGACCGCCGGCGCCGATGCCTCCGTGTCTGTCATCAAGGCGGGCGCGAGCGCGAGTGTCGACACGCAAACGATGAAGGCCCCGGTGATCGGCTACGTGCTGACCAACGCCGGCCTGATGGCCAACCTGAGCATCGACGGTACGAAGATCGCCAAGCTGGCGCTGTAGGCACTCGTCGCCGGCCTCGTCGAGGCCAGCACCGCGCACCCGCCGTCGTCACGACGAAGCTAGACTAGTGGCGACGGCGGGTGTAGTTCAATGGCAGAACGGCAGCTTCCCAAGCTTCATACAGGGGTTCGATTCCCCTCACCCGCTCCAGTTACAGATCTCAAATGGTCCCACGAGGACCATTTTTTTCGCTTATACGGGGCGTAGAACAGAAGGCAGTGTCTCAGGAGGTCTACCGCCATCTCTTGAGATCCATGGAAAATGAGGGTAAGGTTCAGGGTAGCAGCAACCTCGACGATTGCAGTTACCCCTAATCGTGCAAACTGACATCCTCAGCGACATCGCAGTGCGCAGGGCCGTCCCGGGTGAAAAGCCGGTCCGGCTCTATGACGGTCGAGGCCTGTACCTCGAGGTCACGACGAGCGGTGGGAAATGGTGGCGATTGAAGTACCGCTTCGGCGGCAAGGAGAAGCTGCTGTCGATGGGCACCTACCCCGATACCAGCCTCAAGAAAGCGCGAGAAAAGCGTGACGCAGCGCGCGAGTTGCTGGCTTCGAACGTCGACCCGAGTGCCGTGCGCAAGGCGAACAAGGCAAGCCGCGAGGGCGTCGCGACCAACTGCTTCGAGACTGTGGCTCGAGAGTTCCACGAGACGAAGCGAGCGGAATGGAGCGAGCCGCATGCGAAGCGATGGCTCGAGCGCCTACAGAAGGACATCTTTCCGTACCTCGGCAATTTGCCGCTTCCAGAGATTTCGGCGCCCGCGTTGCTACAGGCCCTGCGACGCGTGGAGGCGCGAGGCGTTCGCGAGACAGTTCACTCGCTGCAGCAGTCATGCGGCCAAGTGTTTCGCTATGGCATTGCGACCGGTCGTGGCGAACACAACCCAGCGGCCGATTTGCGTGGCGCGCTCAAACCCGTGCTGGTGAAGAACATGGCTGCTGTCACGGAGCCGAAAGCAGTCGGTACGCTGATGCGGGCAATCGAGAACTACGAAGGAAGTCCGCTCACCCGCATCGCTCTCAAACTTTCGGCGATGCTGTTCCAGCGGCCCGGGAATGTTCGCGCAATGCAATGGTCTGCACTCGACTTGGGCGGAACGGTTCCGATGTGGACCATTCCAGCGGTCGAGATGAAAAGAAGCCGCTACGAAAAGCAGAACGGTCGTCCTCATTTCGTGCCCCTGGCGCGCCAGGCAGTTGCAGTTCTGCATGAGCTGCAGCCCCTTTCCGGACACGGAAAATATGTCTTCCCCTCCATCCTTGGCGGTGCTCGTCCGATGAGCGAGAACACAGTCAACACCGCACTGCGACGTCTCGGATACGACAGGGACACTGCAACCGCTCATGGCTTCAGGGCCATGGCGCGTACGCTCCTGGTGGAGAACTTGGACGTCAATCCGGACGTCATCGAGGCTCAGCTGGCTCATGGCAAGTCCGGCCCTCTTGGTGCTGCTTACGACCGTGCTCAGTTCATGAATCAGCGTCGAACGATGATGCAGCAGTGGGCTGACTACCTTGACGTGCTAAGAGATGGCGCTTGAATCGCGGCGACGCGCATTTCCAGTACATGTCGAATGGACGGATCGCATGGACGTGCCGGCGCGCTAGGTTGCGAGCACAACGCCGTGATTTGAAACAGTTTGTGACAACGAAGAGACTGCAGTGGATGGCGCGGAATTTCCTGAGACGTCGAAGGACTTCGCAGCCCTGAAGCCGATGCCGTAGAGGGGACTTCCAACGCGAAGCAGGTAGCGGCACGATGCGTCAATGCGTATGCCCTGGATCGCAACGAAGGTAGAGCAGCTCGATCTCGTAGACGAGGCGAAGGATTGGGGGGTTGAGGCCCTCGCCCAAAGCGCTCGCGAAAAAATCGTTGACGCTCACACGCCTGCTTCTTCGACTTCACTCTCGTTCGATCCGTTGGCCGGCGAAGGACGGCCATTGCTCGTGCCGGCGAGCTGTGTCGAGGAAGACCCGAACAACCCACGGACCGAGTTCCCGGACGAAGAGATCGCCGAACTCGCGCAAGACATCGCCCTGCGCGGCATCCTCCAGCCCATCGTTGTGCATCCGCTGGGCGACGGTCGCTATAGGGTTCTCTTCGGTGCCAGGCGACTGCGTGCGGCAAAGCAGGCAGGCCTGGAGGCAGTACCCGTCGTCATCGGCTCGCAAGCCCATGACGTCTACGCGCAAGTCGCCGAGAACCAGAAACGTCATGGCCTGACGCCTCTCGATCTCGCAAGGTTCGTGCGCTCGCGCGTTGACGCCGGCGAATCGAACGCTGAGATAGCCAAGCGGATGGCGATCGATCAGACGACCGTGACACATCACCTCGCGCTTCTGACGCTGCCGCCTGAGCTCGACGAAGCTTTGCGTACTGGCCGTTGTACTTCCCCGCGAACGTTGTACGAACTTGCAAAGCTGCACGAGAAGGAGCCAGACAAGGTCAAGTCGATCGTCACTGGCGAACGCGAGATCACTCGCCGCGAGGTTGCATCCCTGAAGAAGGTTCCGCGCCCGAAGCGCGTCGCGCCGAAGACGACAGCCGAGTTGCCCCGCAAGAACTCACTCGTCGACCAGGCAAGCCGACTTTGTACGCGCCTCGAATCGCTGTTCGGCGACATGACGCGGACCGGAGCTCCGGTCAGGCCCGACGAGCTGGCAACCCTGCGGCGGCGACTGGCCGATCTGGCCGGCAGCTAGCAAGGCGTCGGCGATGAAGTCCAACGGTCAGGGCTTCCTCGATGTCGGTCGGCTAGCTCTTGCCAGGCGATCGCCCACACGCGAGTACTTCACGGTGGACTTGCGCGGTCTGCGCGCTGCGTTGGCTGCACGCGCCGCTGCCGAATCGATGACCGAGTCCGATGTGCTGCGCAGCGCCCTTGTCGCCAAGCTGGGCCCCGATGCAATCGGCTCGACGACGTCGCCGTCCGGGCTTGCCGCACCCGCAGGACGGCGATCACTTGCCAAGCTTTCTGTTCGCCTGGCGTGCAGTGCTGCGCAGCGCCTGGACCAAAACTGCCACGCTGCCGGGTTGTCTCGTGGCGCGTATCTGACGCGGCTGATCGACGGTGCAGCGCCCGTCGTCGCCTCGACGAACCGGACGGCACTGGCCCATGCCCTGAATCATTCCGCCGAGGAGCTGGCAGTCCTCAGCCGGGACATCCATCACCTGGTGGAACTCCTGGGGCAGGGATCCTCGCAAACTGCGCGCGAATACACCCAACGCCTCAAAACCCTCGACGTCGACGTGCGGGCGCATCTCAAGCAAGGCGCGACCGTGCTGGCCGAGCTTTCCGCTGCGCGGTCCACAGAGCGACCCAGATCGGCCGTCACGACCAGTCTTGGCAAAAAGCCATGAGCGCAGACACGTCCATCGACGGCGTACTCGTCCAGTGGGGTGAGCGACTCTTCTATCCCAGCAACCGCGTTGTCAAGTCATGGACGCCGCGGCTGCGATCGACGAAGGAGCGGGCCTCTGCGATCCGGAGCCGGATCGCGGCCACAGTCCGCCGCGCGCCGCAGGTTATGGTGAAGGTCACCGGAGGCGGGCGCGGCATGGCCGCGATCGCCGCGCACCTTCGGTACATCAGCAAGAACGGACGTCTGCCGATCGAAGACGATCGGGGTGTCACCGAGCAGAGCAAGGATGCGCTGAAGGAGATTGAGCGCCAGTGGCGTTTCGGCGGCGCCTACATCGACGAAGTCGGTCATCGACGCGAGGCGTTCAACATCATGCTGTCGATGCCGCGAGGCACCAATCCGCTCGGCGTGCTGCGCGCCGCTCGCGAGTTCGCGAAGCTCGAGCTTGCCGATCACCGCTACGTCATGGTCTTGCACGAACATCAGGCCAACCCGCACGTGCACCTGAGCGTCAAGGCAGAGTCGAAGCACGGAACACGGCTCAATCCGCGCAAGGCCGACTTGCGTCGCTGGCGGGAGACATTTGCCGAGCAACTGCGCGAGCAGGGGATCGACGCCGAAGCGAGCCGACAGGCGACAAGGGGCGGATACCGCAGGCAGGAGTCGCTGTGGCGCATAAAGGCACTGGAGGATGGGAGGCTGCATTCACTGCGATCGGGAGGTGGGCCCGGCGCCTCAGCGAAGGTCAGTCGCGACGATGCGCACGAGGCCTGGCGACGGATCGCAATGTCGCTCGCGAATTCGGACAACAGAGAGGATCAACTTCTGGCCACGCAGATCGCTGGCTTCGTCAGGGACGCGTCGTCGGGGAGAAAGGTCACGTCACCGCAACAGGATGTGCAACGAACGCCAGCTCGGTCGGCACCGGAACGAAGCCCGCAGCCCTCGCGGTTGCCCGACGCTGGGCGATCTCGCAGTGGCCCTGAAATGGAACGATAGGCTTGGCCTGCGTTGTGGGAGCGGCACGTACAGATCGGTTGGGCCCGGTGGCTTTTTCTTTGACCAGAATTACGTTCGCAAATCGCCGAAGGAATGTCGGAGACGCAGCGATTGGAGTCGTAAGGCTTGCTTCAACGAGAGACCGCATTGGCAACAAGCGGACGCTGGATGCTTGGCTCCGAGTGACCGCTTTGGGCTAGCGCGACGCTGGTTGATATTGGGAGTCAT
>JBDTIO010000374.1:0-3897 GCA_039936375.1 Caldimonas sp.
ATGGCCGAGCTCGGCGACGAGCTCGACTTCGGCGGCCTGGATCTGCTGCGTCATCAGGTTGATCCAGCGCCGGTCGGGCGCGTTGGCGTCGCCCTGCATGGCGCCGTAGAGCACCTCGCGGATCGGCTCGAAGGTGGCGTAGGGAATGCAGAAGTGGATGGTGCCGCTGGTCTCGCCGATCTCGAGCGTGAACGAGGTCGAGACGACGATCTCGCCCGGCGTCGCGATATTGGCGAACTGCGGCTGCATCTCCGAGCGCTGGAACTCGAGCTCGAGCGGATAGATGCCCGACCAGGCCTTCTTGTACTCCGTCATCACGACGTCGAGAAGGCGGCGGATGATGCGCTGCTCGGTGGCCGAGAAGTCGCGTCCTTCGATGCGGGTCGGGTACTTGCCGGCGCCGCCGAAGAGGGCGTCGATCACCGCGAACACCAGCGACGGCTCGCAGACGATCAGGCCGAGCCCGCGCAGCGGCTTGACGCTGACGATGTTGAAGTTCGTCGGCACCGCGATCTCGCGCAGGAAGGCGTTGTACTTCTGCACCCGCACCGCACCGATCGAGACTTCGGGGCTCTTGCGAATGAAGGCGAACAGGCCGGCGCGGATGTTCTTGGCGAAGCGCTCGCCGACGATCTCGAGCGTCGGCATCCGGTCGCGGACCATGCGCTCCTGGTTGGCGAGATCGAAGCTGCGCACGCCATCGGCGAGCGGCGTCTCGGGCTGCAGAGAATCGCTTTCGCCCGAGATGCCCTGCAGCAGCGCATCGACCTCGTCCTGGGTCAGGATCTGCTCGTTCATATCGGGCGCCAGAAGGGAGTGAGCGCGGCGGCAGACATGTTCATTGAATGATGAAACTCGAGAAATTGACGTGGCGAATCGGGTTCTTCGTCACCGGGCCACGGGGCTTGGCCTTCTTCGGATGCGAGGCAGCAGCGGCGGCGGCGAGCGTCATTGCCGCACCGCTCGCCGGCGCCATGGCCGACGTGGGCAGGGCCATGGCAGCAGACGCCGGCAGGGCCGGCGCGGCCGTGACCGGCTGCGGTGCGGCGATCTCGATGCCCATCGGCCGCACGGCCTCGCGGGCAATCTCGTCGGCCAGCTGTTCCTTGCCCATCGGGTCGAGCAGCTCGCGCGAGGTCTTTCGCGTGATGACCATCAGGATGGCGTTGCGGATCGCCGGCATGTAGGCGCGCATCTGGTCGGCGGCGACGGAGCTTTCGACTTCCAGGGTGATGCCGACCTGGGCGTAGCGATCGGCTTCGCGGTCCGCCAGATTGACGACGAATGGGTCGAGCGGCAGATAGGTCGGCGGGCTCATCGCCTCATGGCTCGACGTTTCGGCGGCTGCGCCGACGGTTGATCCGCCATCTTCGTCGTTGACCGCCTCGGCGGCGGCATGGGCCGCCCTCTTCTTCAGGTAGACGACCGTGCCGGCGCCGAGCACCAGCACCAGCGCCAGGACGCCGGCGATCATGATGAGGAGTTTCTTCTTGCCGCGCTTGACGGGAACAGCGCCGCCGGCGGCGACGGGGGCGGCGATCACAGCGGACATCGATGCTTCTCCTCGGAGAGTTGCTGCCCGCGGCCGAGTGTCGGCAGCCAGGTCGGCGACTTGAGGAAATTATCGAAAGTAGCGACGCTGGCGAAGCGGCGATAAGCCGGGCTTTTGCGGCGCAGAACGCGCCGTGGCTCAGACGTAGAGGTCGATGCCGCCGGCGGCGGCGGCACGCGCCCGGCGCTGCGCCGCGGCATCGATGCCGGCGACCTGTGTCGACGACAGGCGGGACGACGATGCGCCGCGGTTCGAGCCGGGATCGGCGTCGCCCCCTTGGCCGCCGTTCGAGGCCGAATGCTGCGCCACGCCGCCGCCGGCCAGCGTGAAGCCGGCGTCGCGCATGGCGCTGGCCAGCTCGGGCAGGCCGGCTTCGATGGCATGGCGGGTGGCGGCGACATCGGCGCCGAAATCGACGCGCGCCTGGCTGCCGTCGAGCGTGATCCGGATCGAGACCGGGCCCATGTCGGCCGGGTTCAGGTGCAGCTCGGCGTGCTGCACGCCGTCCTTGGCGAGCGCGCTGACCTGCAGGCCGAAGGCGGCCGCGAACTCCGCCGAATGAACCGGTGTCGGCAAGGCCGCCGACGCGGCAGCCGCGGCGGTGCTTGGCGTGGCGCTGCCGCCGAAGGCAGTTTGCGCCGCCGCCTGGGTCGAAGCAGCGCCGCTCGCACCGTCGAGTGGCGAAGCGGTTGCGTGCGGGCCCCGGGTCTCGGCGAGCAGGCCGGCGAACGAGCCGGTGGTCGCGGCGGCGACGTCCTTGTCGATGGCGGCGTCGCCATTGGCGGTCACTTCGCCGGCGACAAGCGCGGCGAGACCTCGATCGCTTGTCGCTCCGGTCAGGGGCGCGCCGGGCGAGGGCCCGATGCCGAAGGGCGGCATCGTCGACTGTCCCGCGTTGGCCGCGTCGCGGCCGCGCAAGAGGTCGTCCGCGGTCGCGCTCTCGGCCCGGGCGGCGGCGGCGAGATCGTCGGCGCGACCATCGATGCTCAACGCCGCAGCGGCTTGCGCATTGGCGATCGTCGCCGCGTTCTGCGTCGGGTCGGCTGGCGGCGTGTCCTTGGTCGCCGCGTCGTGGGCCGGCGTGTCGTCGGCAGGTTTGGCGACGGTCGTTGTCTGATCGGCCGACGAGCGCGCTGTCGCGCGGGCCGATGCAGCGGCTCGCGCTTTTGCTGACGCTGGCTCGCGCTGCGCTGTCGCGGCATCAACTGGCGTCGCTTCGCTGCCGCCTTCGGCAGGAGCCTGCGCTTCGCCAGCCTTCGCTGCCGCGGTCTTCTGCGCCGTCGGCGTTGTCGACGTGGCCGCGGCCAATCGGTTCTGGCGCAGCATCTCGGCAAAGGGATGCGCCGCGACGACCGGCTGCGAGACGTGCGCCGGCAGGGTCGAGGCCGCTGCCGACGGTGGCGCCGGCGCCTGGATGACCGCCGGCGAGCGGATCTTGCTGTCGATCATTGCCCTCGCCTACGCGGCGCCTCGGGTGTTCTCGGCGGCATGGCGATTCCAGGCCAACCGTGCGGCGTGCTCGTCGCTCTGTTTCTGCTCGAGCCGCGCGGCGACGCGGTGGCCTTCCTGCAGTCGGCGCTCGACCAGCTTTTTCAGCGCCGCGGCGCGGACCTCGTGACCGCGCACGATCGCCTCGGCGCGCTCGGCCTGCGCCGCCGCATGCAGGGCGGCGCGCTGTTGCTGCTCGACGGCCTGGCTCAGGCGCAGCATGAAGCCTTGATAGCAGCGAACCAGCTCGATCTTGCCTTCGCGGCAGAACTCGGCGCTCCAGCGCTGCTCGTATTCGCGCCGATAGAGGACCAGCTGCTCGGCCTGCGTGTCGGCGGCGCGCCTGGCGGCGTCGAGCTTGAGCTGCTCGGCAAAGGCCTCATCGCGCTGGGCTTCGGCGCGGGCCAGCAGAAGGGTGAGAGATTGCAGGTCGTCGTTCATCGGGCAGGTCGGTCAGGAATCGAAAACGGCTCAGATCGCGAGCACGGCGTGGAGCATCGCCAGGCTGTCGTCAAGGCGGGCCGGTTGGTGCATGTTCTGCTGCAACAGGCGATCCATCGGCTCGTGCAGGCGCACCGCGAGATCGAGGTCGGCGTCGTGGCCGGGGGTGTAGGCGCCGAGCTGGATCAGGTCGCGCGCCTTCTGGTAGCGCGCATGCAGCTGGCGAAAGCGCCGCGCCGATTCGACGTGATCGGTGCTCGCCACGTTGGTCATCACGCGCGACACCGACCGCTCGATGTCGATCGCCGGGTAGTGGCCGGCCTCGGCGAGATCGCGCGACAGCACGATGTGGCCGTCGAGGATGCCGCGCGCCGCGTCGGCGATCGGATCCTGCGGATCGTCGCCTTCGGAGAGCA
>JBDTIO010000375.1:0-4624 GCA_039936375.1 Caldimonas sp.
TCCGGTGCGTCCTTCGGCCCGACCTCGAAGAGATTGATGTGCTGAGTTCGGCCGGGCGTCTTCGACGCGAACGCGAGACGCTTGTGCTGGGCGAGGGCATTGATGGCGGTCGACTTGCCGGCGTTCGAACGGCCGACGAACGCGATCTCGGGCAATTCGCTGACCGGCAGTTCGGAGAGCTTGCTCGCGGTGGTGAGAAACCGCGCCGTGTGTGTCCACGCGAGGGCCCGCTTCGCTTCGGCCGATGCGTCGACAGGCACTTCGGCAGGCGGTGGCTTTGACGCCGAGAGGTCAGGCATGGCTCTTTGAAATTCGGTCATTGTAAAATCAGCAGCTTTGCACGAGAACTCCCTCTTCCCATGAAGCCTGCCGCTCGAGTGCTCACCTGTTTTGCCGTGGCTTTCTTCGGCACGTGCGCGTACGCAGCTGAAGGCGCCTCGGCGTCCGCGCCGGCAACTGCGCCCATGGCGAAGCCAGATCCGGCCAAGGGCGCGACGATCTCCGCGAATGTCTGTGCCGCCTGTCACACCAACGACGGCACGCGTGGCAGCCCGGCCAACCCGATCCTGCAAGGCCAGCACGCGGACTATCTCGTCGAGGAGCTGACCGAGTTCAAGTCCGGCAAGCGCGTCAACGCGATCATGAATGGAATGGCTGCGACGTTGAGCAACGACGACATGAAAAACGTCGCCGCGTTCTACGCCAGCAAGAATGCCAAGCCGGGTTTCGCCAAGGACAAGACTCTGGCTGCCCTTGGCCAGAAGATCTATCGCGGTGGCATTGCCGCTCGTGCCGTTCCCGCATGCGCCGCCTGTCACGGGCCTAGCGGCGCGGGAATTCCGGTGCAGTACCCGCGTCTGTCGGGCCAGCAGGCCGAATACGTCGAAGCCCAGCTCATCGCCTTTCGCGGTGGCGTTCGCCGCAACAACGCGGCGATGACCGGCGTGGCGGCCAAACTGGGTGACCGCGAAATCAAGGCCTTGGCCGACTACGTCGCCGGCTTGCGCTGATCGGTCGCGGCGCCGGCGGCCTCGCCGGTACCGGAGGCGGTGGCCGTTTTCAGCAGGAGCGCGTCGACTCCATAGAGCTTGGCCAGTGCCGCCAGCTTGGCGGGCGCCGAGCGAATGGAGAACGGCCGTCCCCAGGCTTCGGCAAGGCGATCGACCTCGAGGAGCACCGCGAGCGCGGCCGAATCGAAATGCCGGAGCTGGCCGGCGTCGGCGACGACAGCGCTCTCACCACCCTCCTGCTGCAAGGCCTGCTTGAGCATGCGCAAGGTGTCTCGCGCCTGGTGGGCAGTCAGCGTGGCCGGCAACAGCAGCACGGCCTTAGCTCTTCGCCCCGGCGGCCTTGTTCTTCTCCGCGAGCTTGCCGATCAGACCTTCGATGCCGTCGGCGCCAATCTCCTGTGCGAAGCTGTTGCGATAGTTCTCGACGAGCCAGACACCCAGCACGTTGACGTCGTAGATTTTCCAGGAGTCACCGGCTTTCTCGAGGCGATAGTCGAGCTGCATAGGATCGCCCTTGCCGCGAATTTCGGTGCGTACGACGACTTCCGTATCGGCAGGTGACGAGCGCATCGGTTTCAGCTCGACGGTCTGCTCCTGGCTCACCTGGGCCAGGGCGCCTGAATAGGTGCGCACCAGAAGCAGCTTGAACTCGGCTTCGAGACGCTGTTGCTGGTCGGGGGTTGCTTGCCGCCAGTAGCGGCCGACCGCCGACGCCGTCATCCGCTGGAAATTGACGTAAGGCAAGACTTTCTGGTCGACAAGCACGATCACCTTGCGCACATCGCCCGACTGGATCGACTTGTCGGCCTTGACGGCGTTCAGGACGTCCGTGGAAACCTCCTTGATCAGCGCGTCGGGCGTCTTTGCGCCTTGTGCTTCGACCCCGCTGGCTGCGAGCAGCGCCAGCGCCGATGCGGCCAGCGATGCAATGAGTCGTCTCGTCGAATTCATGGATGTTTCCTTGAAAATGTGGGCAGGCAATCAACGGGCCGGCGCGGAGCCGGCGGCCGGGGCGGGTGTTGCCGCTGCCGGAGGCGCAAGGTTGCCCTCCGCCGCGCCCGCCGCATCCGATGCCGCCGCTTCGGGAGCGGACGGGGTTTGCGGGACGTCGCCATCGAAGACGAGGCTCCGCCTGCGCTGCAGGTAGGCGTCGCGAATAAAGGTGTATTTGTCGAGGGCGATGTCGTCGATGACGCGGGTCGCGCCCAGAAGTCCCGCGCGAGTGTTGACGATTTGCAGCACCGTGAGGCCGATCTGCGTCCGCGTGCCGTTGAAGAAAGCCGGCGGCGACGCCAGCCGGTCGATCGGCAAGGCCGCAGCGTCACGCACAGTCGACGGGCCGAGCACCGGCAACACGATGTAGGCACCGGCGCCCACGCCGTAGCGACCGAGGGTCTGGCCAAAATCTTCGTAGTGATGGTCAAGGCCCATTTCCGAAGCCACGTCAAGAATGCCGAAGAGACCGAACAGCGTATTGGTGCCTACCCGCGTCGCGTCCTCGAAGCCGGTCTCGAACTTGCCTTGCAGCATGTTGTTGATCGCCGACCAGGCGTCGGCGAAGTTGCGGAAGAAATTACCGACGCCCTGGCGCATCGGCTGCGGCACGACATCGGTGTAGGCCGTGGCAACCGGCTTGAGAACCGTGCGGTCGACGTCTTCATTGAAGTTGAAGACCTTCCGGTTCCAGTGTTCCCAGGGGTCCAGACGCTGGCCGGGGCCGCCTCGGGCTGCGTCGATCGTCGTGCAGCCCGAGGCGGCCACGAGCGACGCGGCGAAAGCCAGGGAGACGAATCGATGCCCGATTGTCTTCACTTCTTTGCCCCGCTTGCAGCCGGCGCCGCCGTCGCTGTGCCCGCATCGGCGGCCTTGCTGAAGAGGAACTGGCTGATGAGGCTTTCGAGCACGACCGCCGACTGCGTCTGCGTGATCTTGTCGCCAGCTGCCCACATCTTTTCGTCGGCTCCCGGCTCGACGCCGACATATTGATCTCCGAGCAGGCCCGATGTCAGGATGCGCAAGGAAGAGTCTGCCGGAAACTGGATGTTGCGCTGGATCTCAAGCTGCACGACCCCCTGATAGCGCTTGGGGTCGAGGTGGATGGCGGCGACCCGGCCCACGGTGACGCCGGCGCTTCGCACCGGAGCGCGCACCTTGAGAGCGCCGATGTTGTCGAAATACGCGGTCAGCGTATAGGTGTCGCCCGAGCTGAAGCTGCCGAGATTGGCCGCCTTCAGAGCGAGGAAAACGACCCCGATCAGGCCCAGGAGGACGAACAGGCCGACCAGGATCTCAGTGCTCTTCTTTTCCATGGAATCATTTCCGCCCTGCAGGTGACACCCCGGATGCTACGGGGTCGAGAACATCAGCGCCGTCAGCACGAAGTCGCTGAGGAGGACGGCCAGCGACGCGATCACGACAGTGCGCGTCGTGCCATGGGCCACACCTTCCGGCGTAGCCTCCGCCTCGTAGCCCTGATACAGCGCCACGAACGTACAGATGAAGCCGAATACGATGCTCTTGACGATGCCGTTGCCGACGTCTCGCTGCACATCGACGCCCGACTGCATGATCGACCAGAAGTTGCCGGCGTCGACACCGATCAGCGGCACCGCGACGACATAGGCACCCAGGATGCCGACGGCCGAGAAGAGGACGGCGAGGATCGGCATCGAGATGATGCCGGCAATGAAGCGCGGAGCCAGAACGCGGCTTTTGGGATCGATCGCCATCATGTCCATCGCGGCCAGTTGCTCGCCGGCCTTCATGAGCCCGATCTCGGCCGTGAGGGAAGTGCCGGCGCGACCGGCGAAAAGCAGCGCCGTGACGACCGGGCCGAGCTCGCGCGTCAGCGACAGGTTGACGATCAGCCCGAGCGACTCGGACGCGCCGTAGGTGACCAGCGCGTAGTACGTCTGCAGGGCCAGCACGAAGCCGACGGCCAGCCCCGACGAGACGATGATGACCAGCGACTGGTTGCCGATCGCATGAATCTGCGCGACAACGAGATAGGGCCGGCGCAGCGCCGCCGGGCAGGCGCGTAGCAGCTCGACGAAGAAGGCCGCGTAGCGGCCGAATACACGCAGCAGATCGAGCGTGCGACGGCCGAGACGTGCGACGAGAACGGTCATCTCGGCGTGGCGGGCGCGGCGCTCGCTCGAGTGCCTTCGCGCTGCGCGCTTCGGGGTTCGCGCTTGGGGCGGCCCGGCGGGCTCATTCGAGTAACTTCGCGCTGCGCGCTCCGGTGCTCGCCCTTGGGGCGGCCCGGCGGGCTCACGCGCGCACCCCGAAGTCTTCCGCCAAGGGCGGCGCCGGGTAGTGGAAGCGTACCGGGCCGTCCGGCTCGCCGCGAATGAACTGCCGCACTTCCGGCTCTTCCGACTCGGCGAGCTGGCTCGGCTTGCCGTGCGCCACCACCTTGCCTTGCGAAGACATCAGGTAAGCATAGTCGCAGATCGAGAAGCACTCCTCGACGTCGTGCGACACCAGGATCGAGGTCGCACCGGTCGTGTCGTTGAGGGTGCGGATGAGATTCGCGGCCACGGCCATCGAGATCGGGTCGAGGCCGGCAAAAGGTTCATCATAGAGCAGCAGTTCCGGGTCGAGAGCGATTGCCC